>NZ_UWOD01000002.1:1422500-1542917 GCF_900604335.1 Intestinibacillus sp. Marseille-P6563
GCGAAGGTGCGAACTTAAGCCCCAGTAAACGGCGGCCGTAACTATAACGGTCCTAAGGTAGCGAAATTCCTTGTCAGGTAAGTTCTGACCCGCACGAATGGCGTAACGATTTGGGCACTGTCTCAACAGCCCGCCCGGCGAAATTGTAGTACCGGTGAAGATGCCGGTTTCCCGCAACTAGACGGAAAGACCCCATGGAGCTTCACTGTAGCTTGATATTGGATTTCGGTATTCCATGTACAGGATAGGTGGGAGGCTTGGAAGCACGGGCGCCAGCTTGTGTGGAGTCAACCTTGGGATACCACTCTTGGGATACTGGAATTCTAACCTGCGGCCATGAATCTGGTCGGGGGACACTGTCAGGTGGGCAGTTTGACTGGGGCGGTCGCCTCCTAAAAGGTAACGGAGGCGCTCAAAGGTTCGCTCAGCACGGACGGAAATCGTGCAATGAGTGTAAACGCAAAAGCGAGCCTAACTGCGAGAATGACGGTTCGAGCAGTAACGAAAGTTGGAGTTAGGGATCCGGCGGGATGTGAATGGAAATGCCGTCGCTCCACGGATAAAAGCTACCCTGGGGATAACAGGCTGATCTCCCCCAAGAGTCCACATCGACGGGGAGGTTTGGCACCTCGATGTCGGCTCATCGCATCCTGGGGCTGAATTCGGTCCCAAGGGTTTGGCTGTTCGCCAATTAAAGCGGTACGCGAGCTGGGTTCAGAACGTCGTGAGACAGTTCGGTCCCTATCTGTTGCGGGCGTAGGAATATTGAGAGGAGCTGCCCTTAGTACGAGAGGACCGGGGTGGACGTACCTCTGGTGCACCAGTTGTTCTGCCAAGGGCATAGCTGGGTAGCTAAGTACGGACGAGATAAACGCTGAAGGCATCTAAGCGTGAAACTTCCCTCGAGATAAGTATTCCCATCCTTCGGGAGTAAGGCCCCACGTAGACTATGTGGTTGATAGGTCAGGAGTGGAAGCGTGGTAACACGTGCAGCGGACTGATACTAATAGGCCGAGGGCTTGACCTAAAATGAATTAGGAAAAAGCATCTCGATAAAAAAGCGATTGCGAGTAAGTATTGTTCAGTTTTCAGGGTGCAAACCTTTCACATGCACCATTAGCTCAGTTGGTAGAGCAACTGACTCTTAATCAGTGGGTCCTGGGTTCGAGTCCCCGATGGTGCACCACTTTCTTTTTTCTTTGATAAAAAGAAAAAAGAAAGCAAAAAAGAAAATACCTGTATAACACAGGGAAGATCTTTGTAGCTGCGTAAAGACCAGATGTGGCCCGTTGGTCAAGCGGTCAAGACGGCGGCCTCTCACGCCGCAAACGGGGGTTCGATTCCCCCACGGGTCACCAAAAAAGTCTTGACAAAACGATGACGATATGTTATAGTTTAAAAGCTGCGAAGCCGTGTGCAAGAAAAGCGCGAAGCGCAAGTAAAGTTTTCTTTGCTTACTTTCTTGTACACAAGAAAGTAAGTAGGTGTTAATGGTGGCGAGGGTACACCTGTTCCCATCCCGAACACAGTAGTTAAGCTCGCTTACGGTGACAATACTTGGCTGGCGACGGCCCGGGAAGATAACTCAGCGCCTACACCAAAGCATGCTCATGAAAATGAGCATGCCTGTATATTCCTCAATAGCTCAGTCGGTAGAGCATGCGGCTGTTAACCGCAGGGTCGTTGGTTCGAGTCCAACTTGAGGAGCCAATAAGACAGAGTTTGCCGCTGCTGACAACAAAGTGGCGGCAAATTTTCTATCTGCTTTCAAGGATAAGGGCCTTTAGCTCAGTTGGTTAGAGCAGACGGCTCATAACCGTCCGGTCCTGGGTTCGAGTCCCTGAAGGCCCACCACCTTCTTTCTTTTGAAAAAGAAAGTTGGCAAAGAAAACTTCAGTGTTTTCTTGCTATACACAACATAGGGGTATAGCTCAGCTGGTAGAGCAGCGGTCTCCAAAACCGCGTGCCGTGGGTTCGATCCCTACTGCCCCTGCCAAAATGGCCCGGTAGCTCAGTCGGTTAGAGCGCTGGCCTGTCACGCCAGAGGTCGAGGGTTCAAGTCCCTTCCGGGTCGCCATTTGCTGTTGTAGCTCAGCAGGCAGAGCACTTCCTTGGTAAGGAAGAGGTCGACAGTTCGAATCTGTTCAACAGCTCCACCTTGATAAAAGGTCAATCCAACTTCGGATTGACCTTTTTTATTTTTTCCGGGGAGGGATGCACCATGTATAAAATCCTGGTCGTGGAGGACGATCCCATCATCGCGGGCGCGGTGACCAAAGAGCTCATCCGCTGGGGGCTGGAAGCCAAGGCTGCCGAAGATTTTTCCAATATCCGCGGCGAATTTGTCCACTATGCGCCGCATCTCGTAATTTTGGATATTTCCCTGCCGTTTTTCAATGGGTATTACTGGTGCCAGGAGATTCGGAAAATTTCCGAAGCGCCCATTTTATTTTTGTCCTCTGCGGCAGATAATATGAACATCGTCATGGCCATGGATATGGGCGCCGATGATTTTATTCCCAAGCCGTTTGATTTGTCGGTGCTGACGGCCAAGGTGCGCGCCCTGCTGCGCCGCACCTATCACTTTGCTGGGTCGCAGAGTTTAATTGAGCACAGGGGTGCCGTGCTCGACCTGAATGAAGGGACATTGCTGGTCGGGGAGCAGAAGGCCGAACTGACACGCAATGAATTTCGGATTTTGAAGCTGCTCATGGAGCAGCGCGGACAGACCGTGTCGCGCGACGCTATTATGACCCACCTGTGGCAGAGCGACAGCTTTATTGACGATAATACCTTGACCGTCAACATCAATCGCTTGCGCAAAAAGCTCGAACAGCTCGGGCTGGAGGACTTCATCGGCACCAAAAAGGGCATCGGATATTTTGTGAGGTAACGCTATGCGGGATTGGAAAGTCTATTGGATGCTGCCCGTGCTGGTGGTTTGCTTTGCCGGTATTTTTGCGCTGGTTTTGTCGCTCGAGGGCGCGCCGGTGGGCGCGGTTGGGTATGCGCTGCTGCTGTGCCTGGTGCTGGGGGCGCTCGTCTATGGCCTATGCCTGCTGCACGCCTGGCGGCAGCGGGAGCGGCTGCGGGAAGCGCTGCAAAAACTGCCCTATACGCTGGAGGCCGACGCCCTACCGCCTTGTCTGGCGCCGGGAGAAACCGTGTATCAGCAAGCGCTGATCGACTTGCAGCGGGCCTATGCGCTGCTGGAAAGCCAGACCGGCCGCAAACGCGCCGACATGCTCGACTATTATACGCTGTGGGTGCATCAAATCAAAACGCCGATTGCAGCCATGCGGCTGCTCTTGCAGGGGGAACCCCATCCGGCCGGGCGGGAACTGACCGCCGAATTATTCCGCATCGAACAGTATGCCGACATGGCGCTGCAATATCTGCGGCTGGACAGCGAGTCGTCCGATTTTGTGTTTCGGTCGTGTGCGCTCGATGAGATCGTCCGGCAGGCGGTGCGCAAATATGCGCCCCTGTTCATCCGCAGCCAGATTGGGCTGGTGTATGATGGCCTGGACGAAACCGTGCTCACCGACAGCAAGTGGCTGGGGTTTGTCATTGAGCAGCTTTTATCGAATGCGCTTAAGTATACGCCCCGCGGAACGGTCACTATTTCCCAGGACGGGCCCCAAACCCTGGTCATTGCGGATACCGGCATCGGCATTGCGCCCGAGGACCTGCCGCGCATCTGTGAAAAGGGCTTTACCGGCTACAATGGCCGCACCGGGCAGAAATCGACCGGGATCGGCTTATATCTGTGCAGCCGGGTACTCAAAAAGCTGGGGCATGGATTTTCGATCGTGTCCGAGCCGGGCAAGGGCACGCGCGTGACCATTGATTTGTCCATGGTGACGCTGCCGCGCGAGTAACCTTACACAAATGTAAGGAACGGGCCGCGGAATGTAAGGCAAAGCCATGGCAGGCCGGGGCGGGGACGCTGTATAATAGGCACAGAAACGGAAAGGAGTGCTTATCACAATGGCGATTCTCGAGGTGCAGGACGTGGGAAAAATCTACACCACTCGCTTTGGCGGAGCGAAGGTGACAGCATTGACCCAGGTGACCTTCTCGGTCGAGGCGGGCGAGTATGTGGCGATCATGGGGGAATCGGGCAGCGGCAAAACCACGCTGCTCAACATCCTGGCCGCGCTCGACCGCCCCACGGGCGGCGAGGTGCGCTTAAATGGCCGCAGCTTGTCGGCCATCCCGGAACGGGAAATCGCGGCGTTTCGCCGCGAAAACCTGGGCTTTGTTTTTCAGGACTTTAATTTGCTCGACACCTTTTCGCTGCGGGACAACATCTTTCTGCCGCTTGTTTTGGCGGGCAAGCGGTATGACGAGATGGAAGCGCGGCTCAAACCCCTGGCGCGCAAGCTGGGGCTGACCGAACTGCTGGCCAAGTTCCCGTATGAGGTATCGGGCGGACAAAAACAGCGCGCCGCGGTCGCGCGTGCGCTCATTACCGACCCGCAGATCATTCTGGCGGACGAACCGACCGGCGCGCTCGATTCGCGCTCGGCCGACCATCTGCTGCGGCTGTTCGGGGAGATCAACCGCGAAGGGCAGACTATCCTCATGGTTACCCATTCGGTCGTTGCGGCCAGCCATGCCAGCCGGGTGCTGTTCATCAAGGACGGCGAGGTCTTTCATCAGCTCTACCGCGGCAGCATGAGTGAGGAAGAGCTGTTCGTCAAAATTTCGGACACGCTCACGGTCTTGCAGACAGGCGGTGAACGGCATGAATAAACGGCTGTATGCCCGTCTGGCGGCGCAGAACATGCGCAAGAACGCGCAGTTCTATGTGCCCTATCTGCTGACCATCCTGTGTACCGTGGCGGCGTTTTACATCACCTGTACGCTGGCCAGGGCGGAGGATTTGCCCGGTAACATGCGGTATGCCTATCTGTCGGCATTCATGTCCATCGGGTATTGGGTGATCGGTTTTTTTGCGGTCATCTTCCTGTTTTACACCAACAGTTTTTTGATGAAACGGCGCAAAAAAGAACTGGGGCTTTATAATGTCTTAGGGCTCGGCAAGCGGCATATCGCCTGCATGCTGGGCGTGGAAACGCTGTATGTGGCCGTCATCGGCATTGTGGGCGGCATCGCCCTGGGCATGCTGCTGCAAAAGCTGCTGACGCTCCTGCTCTTTCGGCTGATGCACTTTAGCAACGGGTTTTCGTTCTATGTGTCCGGTAAGGCCATCGGCACGACCGTGCTGCTGTTTTGCGCGATCTTGTTTGTCGGCCTGCTCGCAAACCTGCGGCGTATCCATGTGCAGAATCCGCTCGAAACCATGCGAGAGGGCAACGCGGGCGAGCGTGAGCCCAAGACCCGCTGGCTGCTGACCCTCATCGGCGTGGCGTCGCTCGTGGGCGGCTATGCCATTGCGCTGCGCGTGCAGGATGCCATGGAAGCATTTGCGTGGTATTTTGTGGCCGTGTTCTTGGTCATCATCGGCACGTACTGCCTGTTTACGGCGGTCAGCATCACGGTGCTCAAGGCGCTGCGCGCCAACAAGAAATTTTACTACCGGCCGCATGCCTTTATTACCATCTCGGGCATGCTCTACCGCATGAAGCGCAATGCGGTCGGTCTGGCGAACATCTGCATCCTGTCCACCATGGTGCTGGTCATGGTGTCGGGCACGGTATCGCTGTTTTTGGGGACACACGACTTGGTGGACCGGCGCTATCCGGGGGATATCAACATCGAAGTACGGTATACACCGGATGCACAGAATCCCTTCCGACCGGACGACATGCTGGACGCCGTTGAGCAGGGCATCCGTGCCGAAGGGCTGGAACCGGAAAACGTGCGCACCCTGTCTTATACCAAACTCAAGCTGTTCTGGCAGAAGGACGGCAGCATGGAGGTCACAGCAAACGAGGGCAACGACACGCTGATTGTTCTTACGGCGGAGGAATACAGCCGCTTTACCGGGGAAAGTGTGCCGCAGCTGGCGGCAAACGAGGTGCTGGTAAGTGCTGAGAGCCCGGTCGGGGAAGACCTGACCCTCCATTTTGCGGGCCCAGCACGCGACGACACAGTTACTTACCGGGTGCGCCCGGCTGAGGTGTCCGTGGTCGGTATGCCGGCATCGGCAGTCGAAGAAACCGTGCAACTCGTGGTGGCTGACGAGAGTGTACGGCAGTCCATGATCGAGGGTCTGATCGACCCCGGAGAATACGTTAGTTTCATGCGCTGGGAAGCCTATGTGGATACCAACGGCACCGATGAGCAGAACATCGACTGCGCCCAGGCCATTTCAGTGTGGGATGACTTTGCACGCGGTGTCAAAACCGGCCACTGGGAGTTCTATCGGGTAGAAAGCAAGGCAGCCCGGGCGACCGACGCCTATGCGCTCAACGGCGGCTTCTTCTTCCTGGGGCTGTTTTTGGGGCTGGTGTTCCTGCTCGCGGCCGCGCTCATCCTGTATTACAAGCAGGTATCTGAGGGCTATGAGGACTGCGAACGCTATCGCATCATGCAGAACGTGGGTCTGGAAAAGAAAATGGTGCGCCGGTCGGTCAACGCACAGATCTTGGTGGTGTTCTTCCTGCCGCTGCTGGTGGCAGCCGTCCATGTGGCGTTTGATTTCCGGCTGATGAGCTATCTGCTCACCCTGTTTGGACTCAAAAACACCGGGCTGACGCTCGCCTGCACCGGGGCCAGCTTCCTGGGCTTTGCGGTGGTGTATGGCATCGTCTACTGGCTGACGGCACGGGTCTATTATCGCATTGTGCAATAAAAAAACTCCCCCAGCTGGGGGAGTTTTTCTTATGTCGGATTTGCACATACGCCGATAAAGAGCGGGGTACCGTTTGTCGCTTTGATGATGTACAGGAACGGGCGGTCGAGTCGCATGTCGGCTTGGTCCTCGGGGGCAGCTGAACCGGCATAGCTCAGTTCGGTATAGGCGGCCGCCTCAACGCCCTGCTCGTTGACGCCAATGTAGGTCTGCTGCGAAGCGCCAGACAAAAAGGCGGGCTTCAGGGACGTCATATCCGACAGGTCGGCGCGTTCAGCGTCAAACAGGTCGGTCACGCCGCAGGCTTGCAGCATGGGCTTGAGGTCCAGCTTGCTGTCATAGGAGAACTTGGGCACCGTCCAGGTGACGTGGCCGTATTTTTGCTGCTCCTCGGTGCCGCCCGCGAGGATGGCCGACAGGCGTTCCGGGGTGAGCAGGTCGGCGGGCGCGACGCCTTCATCGGGCAGGACAAAGGTGACGCTGCCCTGGCTTTTCAGGGAGAGTCCGGCGGCCAGATAGCCGTCCCCGCGGACAAAGCTGGACAGGGTTTTGCGGTGCATATAGGTCGCGTCCGGGGTCGTGCCGTCCGCGCAGTGGAAGGGCTCGACTGTGTTCTCGTCGGCGTCAAACAGGGCGGTCCACTGGTCGGTCAGGTAGATGGTGTTCATCAGATACAGGATGGTGTCCGGGGTGGGCTGGATGGTGGGCTGGATCTTGCCGCCCGTGTGGTCAGCGACCCATTGCTCCATGGCCGTAACGGTCGCAGGCGCGTCCAGGTCGGCGGTGTACAGTGAGGCATAGAAGTCCTCAGACGCGGTTTGCAGGAAGGCAGGAGTAAACTCTGAGCCGCTTTCCATCCACAGGGCGTTTGCGATCTGCATTTTGCCGACTTCGTTGTCGGTGTACAGTACCCGGTAGAGGTTGCCGCAGTTTTGCGTGAGCGTGTCCACATCAGACGCGCTCAGCAGGTCCAGCAGCTGGGTTTCGGTGTTGCCCGCCGCACCGGCGGCGCTTAGAGAGAGCGCAAAATACAGGCTGGCCGGAGAGTAGCAGGCATTTTCCTGACCGGTGAGCAGACCGGCCGTGGTCTGGGCGGAAAAGTCACGGATGGACGTCAAAAAGGTTTCGTCGACCGGATTTTGGTCCCAGATGGCGCGTTGGGCATAAAAATCGTCAAAAGCGGGGGCACTCAATGCCGCTGGGGCAGCGGCCTGGGTGACCGAAGAGGCGGGTGCCGCGGGCGCTGACAGCAGCGGCAGGACGGCGGACAACAGCAGGGACAAAGTTTCGCGGATCATACAAAACACTCCTTTCCGAAATACACCCCTTTTATAAAGATAGACGGATGTGCATTCCACTTGGTTCCGGGAAAAGAAAAAATCTCCTGCCGAAGCAGGAGATTTTTATTACACGTGAGCGGGCGGGATGTCGCCGACGCCGCTTAAAATATGGCGCGGACGGTACGCATAGTTTTCCACATCCGAGCGCGAGGTGCAGCCCGAAAGCACCAGGACGGTATCCAGGCCGCTTTCCATGCCGGCAACGATGTCGGTATCCATGCGGTCGCCGATCATGGCGGCTTCTTCCGAATGCACGCCCAGCATGCGCAGGCCGGTGCGCATCATCAGCGGGTTGGGCTTGCCGACATAGTAAGCTTGCTTGCCGGTCGCCAGTTCGATGGGGGCGACCAGTGCACGGCACGCCGGGATAATACCCTGCTCGGAGGGACCGGTCAGGTCGGAGTTGGTGGCGATCAGACGTGCGCCGCGCTGCACATAGCCGACTGCCTTGATGATGGTTTCGTAGTTGTAGCCGGTCGTTTCGCCCGCAATGACATAGTCGGGGTCCACGTCGTTCATGGTGATGCCTACATCATACAGGGCATTGACCAGGCCAGGCGCGCCGATGACATAGGCCGTGCAGCCGGGCGACTGGTTAGCCAGAAAGGCAGCCGTCGCCAGCGCCGAGGTGTAGAAATGGCTTTCGTCCACATCCAGACCCATGCGGCCGAGCTTTTGCTGCAATTCGCGCGGCGAACGCTCGGACGAGTTGGTCAGGAACAGAAAGCTTTTGTTTTCCCGGTGCAGCCAGTCGACAAATTCGGTCACGCCCGGGAGCAGACGGTTGCCGTGATAGATGACACCGTCCATATCGCAGATGAAGCCCTTTTTGCTTCGAAGTTCTTCCAGATGGTTCATATCATGTACTCCTTGTTTGTTACAAGATTTTCAACACTTCTATTATGAACCGTTTTGGCAGGAGAATCAACGAAATTTTTGTAAAGTTATGCTTTCTGAGCGGCTTCTTCCAAGGGGTGAATCTCCTTGCGGTATGCGTAGCGCAGGAATACGACGCACAAAATCAGGGCAACCACTTCGGCGACCGGGAAGGCCCACCAAACAGTCGAAAGACCACCGATGCGGCTGAGGACATAGGCGACCGGCAGCAATACGAACAGCTGACGGACGACCGAAATCCACAGGCTGAGCATGCCATGGCCCAACGCCTGGAAGAAGGACGAACAGATGACGCTCACACCAGCCAGCAGGAAGCTGATGCTGATAATGCGCAGCGCCGGGACACCGATTTCGAGCATCTTGTCCGAAGCGTTAAAGAAGCTGAGCATCAGGTTGGGAGCCAGCTGCATGACTGCGAAACCGAGGACCATAATCAGGGTCGCATAGACGACCGCCAGAGTGAAGGTCTTTTTCATGCGGTCCGGTTTGCGTGCACCGAAGTTGTACGCAATGATCGGCACCATGCCGTTGTTCAGGCCAAAGACCGGCATGAACACAAAGCTTTGCAGCTTGAAGTAGACGCCAAAGACCGCCGTTGCCGTGGACGTGAACGAAATCAGGATTTTGTTCATGCCAAAGGTCATCACCGAGCTGATGGACGCCATGATGATGCTGGGCACGCCAACCGCATAGATGCGGGCAATGGTCGCGCCGTGCGGCCGGAAGCCCTTGAAGGAAAGCTGGATTTCCGGGTTTTTGGCGTGGTTGATGAAAATCGAGACGATAAACGCAACGATCTGGCCCAGAACGGTGGCCGCTGCGGCGCCGGCAACGCCCATTTTGGGGAAGGGCCCAATACCGAAAATAAACAACGGGTCAAAAATAATATTGAGGATCGCGCCCAGACCCTGGGTGATCATCGTATAAAAGGTTTTGCCGGTCGATTGCAGCAGACGCTCAAAGCAGATCTGACCGAACAGACCAAAGGACAGCAGGGTACAGATCAGCAGATACTGAGTACCGCCGTCGACAATGGCCGGGATGTCGGTTTGCAGCTGAAAGAATGTACGCGAGAAGAATACACCGATGATCGCAAATACGATAAAGCTGACCAGGGCCAAAAATACGCCGTTGCGCGCGGCGCGCTGTACCCGTTCGGTATCGTGTTCGCCCAGGCTCTTGGACAGCAGGGCGCTGATACCAACACCGGTACCGGTTGCGACCGAGATCATCAGGTTTTGCATGGGGAAGGCGAGCGAAACCGCATTGAGCGCATCCTCGCTCAGCTGGGCAACAAAAATGCTGTCTACTACGTTGTATAGTGCCTGCACCAGCATGGAGATCATAATCGGGACCGACATGGTCAGAAGCAGCCGATTGACCGGCATGACCCCCATCTTGTTTTCTTCCATTTGTTCGTTTTGCATGCCATCACTCCTTTGGACTTTTAAAAGTTTCGTAGGAAACAAAATAAAGCAAAAAAATACGCAGAGATAAAACTCGTGCATTACATATTGTAGCGAAAAAAGGCGATATTGTCAATCATAAATGCAAAAAAATCTTGACACGGGGAAAAACGTTGTTTACTATAATTGTTGCAAGGGAAACGGAAAGGAGAACCGCCAATGCAAGAGATCGACGAGCAGGAATTGCTCAAATGTATTTCCATCTTGCAGCGCAAAACACAGATTTTTTTAAACAGCCGCCTGGATGGTTTGGGGATTACAGGTGGTCAGGCGCCGTTCCTGGTCGCAGTCTGTCAACGCGGCAGTATGGCACAAAATCACTTGTGCGAAGTGATGGATATGAGCCGCGGTACGGTCGCCAAAATGCTGGCCAAGTTAGAAGAGGAAGGCTATGTGAAACGCTGCTGCAACCCCGACGATGCGCGCGCGGTGGATGTATATCCCACCGAGCGGGCACAGGCGCTGTATTCCAAACTGTGCCAGCATGGAAAGGAATGCATCGAGAAAATGACCGAGGACATGAGTCAGGTGGAATGTATGGCGTTTTATGAACTCATGCGCAAGGCCTGCAGCAATATGACACAGCCTCGATAAGCGGTTTTTTTGCCGCGGCAGCCGGGCATTTTCTGGACAAGACCGGCCAATGATGGTATAGTGGAAACAGAAATCATCTGCCCGTTTCGGGCGAACATAAAGGAGATCAAAAGACTATGTCCATTCGCATTGGTATCCTGGGTTACGGTAACCTTGGCCGCGGCGTAGAAGCGGCCATCCACCAGAACCCAGATATGGAACTGAAAGCTGTATTCACCCGTCGTGCACCCGAAGCGCTGCACATTGCTACCGAAGGCACTAAGGTGCTGCATGTTGACCAGGCGGAAAGCATGAAAGACGAGATCGACGTACTGATGATCTGCGGCGGCAGCGCGACCGACCTGCCCGAGCAGACCCCCAAGTATGCGGCGATGTTCAACGTCATCGACAGCTTTGATACCCACGCACGCATCCCTGAGCACTTTGCCAATGTCGACGCTGCTGCCAAGAAGGCCGGCAAGGTTGGCATCATCTCGTGCGGCTGGGACCCGGGTATGTTCTCGCTCAATCGCCTGTATGCAAGCTGCATCCTGCCCGAAGGCAACGATTATACCTTCTGGGGCCGCGGCGTCAGCCAGGGCCATTCGGATGCCGTTCGCCGCATCGAAGGCGTCAAGGATGCCCGTCAGTATACCGTACCGGTGCCCGCAGCACTCGAAGCCGTTCGCGCTGGCAAGAATCCGGAACTGACCACCCGGGAAAAGCACACCCGCGAGGTGTATGTGGTTGCCGAGGAAGGCGCGGATTTGGCCCGCATCGAAAAGGAAATCAAGGAGATGCCCAACTACTTCTCCGATTATGATACCACCGTGCATTTCATCGACGCCGACACCCTGGCGCGTGAACATGCCGGTCTGCCGCATGGCGGTTTTGTCATCCGCAGCGGCCAGACCCATGGCGGCAACAAGCACATCATCGAATACAGCCTCCAGCTCGATTCCAACCCGGAATTCACCGGCTCGGTCCTCGTTGCCTATGCCCGTGCGGCTTACCGCATGGCCAAGGAAGGCATGTCGGGCGCCAAGACCGTCTTTGACATCGCGCCGGCGTACCTGTCCGCTCAGTCGGGCGAGGAACTGCGCGCACACATGCTCTAATCGCAAGAAAAACGCCCGAACCGACCGGTTCGGGCGTTTTTTTGTCAGGTAGCTTCCTCAAGGTCAAACAGCGGTTCCACGGAATGCACGATCGTTGTGCCGTCTTCATCGAAGAAAAAAATCTCCAGCTTACCGTCCAGCTGGAACAGGTCCTCCAGGTTTTCCAGTTCGGTGGTTTCTGGCTGTGTTTTGTACTGAAAATGGTAGGAGGTCGTCTTGTTTTTCCCAGGGAGAACGGGACCGTCACCTGCGGTAGACACTTGGACATTCTCGTCGCCCAGGTAAGCATCCATGATGGAGACTAAGACCTCACGGTCACAGGTGTTGGTGGTCTTGAGGGTTAAGCATTTGGCCATCCGGTCCCAATTCACCTTTTCGTGGAGATCGACCACTTCTACGGTGACATACTCGTCCTGGTAGAGCATCACCGGGGGATCGAGCTCAATCACCCGCGGCTCGGACTTTTCGGACTCTTGGAACTCCGAAACCTCTACATCCTGGTTGGCCTTTTCGTTGTCGTCCGCTGCGTTTTCGTTCCCCCCGCAGGCCGCAAGCGTGGTCAGCAGCAGGGCTGCTGCCACCAAAAAGGCAAGTTTCTTTTTCATACTTCTTCCTCCTATTTGTGAAAATTTTCAAAAATAGATAAAAGTATTGTACGCTTTTTTATATATTCTGTCAATGCGCTTTGCGGCGTTCTCCGGCTGCTTTTTGCGATTGACACCCGGGGCGGGTTGGTGTATAATCACAATAGCAAGTGAATATCTGCGGAGAAAGCTGTGCGTTTTCTCCAAAAAATTCAGGCTTATATAGGCTCATAATCGGTTGAGCGTTTCTACCAACTACCGGAATAGTTGACTATAAGCCCGCTTTTTCGAGCGGGTTTGCAGCAGCATTCCCGCAGTTGGCTTTTTGTTTTTAGGAGGCGTTTATGAAACCGAATTTTATCTTGAAGGGCCATATCCTGTTCAGCCGCACGCCCGAGACGATTGACGTGACCGAAAACGGTTATCTTGTCTGCGCGGACGGCGTCTGCGCGGGCGTGTATGCCGAAATCCCGGAAGCCTATGCCGGGCTGCCGGTGCACGATTGCGGCGACAAGCTGATCGTGCCCGGATTCACCGACCTGCACGTCCATGCGCCGCAGTATACTTTCCGGTCGCTCGGCATGGATATGGAACTGCTCGACTGGCTGAATACCTATACCTTCCCCGAGGAAGCACGGTATGCCGACCCGGCCTATGCCGCGCAGGCGTATGATCTGTTCACGCAGGAGCTGCGCCGCAGCGCGACCACGCGCGCGTGCATCTTTGCCACCCTGCACCGTGAAGCGACCGAAATCTTGATGCGCAAGCTGGACGAAAGTGGCCTGCGCACCTATGTGGGCAAGGTCAACATGGATCGCAACAGCCCGGACGATCTGCGCGAAGCGAGCGCGGCCGCGTCGCTGGACGACACCCGCCGCTGGCTGGACGAGGTCGGGGGACTCACAAACTGCAAGCCCATCCTGACCCCGCGCTTTACGCCCTCGTGCACCGACGAACTGATGGCCGGATTGGGCGACCTGCAACAGCAGACCGGTCTGCCGGTGCAGAGCCATTTGTCCGAAAACCAGGGCGAGATCGACTGGGTACGCGAACTGTGTCCCAATACGGCCGACTATGGCGAAGCATACAGCCAGTTTGGCCTGTTCGGGGAGAACGGGCCGTGCATCATGGCCCACTGCGTGCATTGCACCGACCATGAGATCGACGCGATGCGGCAAAACGGGGTGTTTGTGGCCCATTGTCCGCAGTCCAACACCAATCTGGCCAGCGGGATTGCGCCCGTGCGGCGGTATCTGAAAGACGGGCTGCGCATCGGTCTGGGCACCGATGTGGCAGGCGGCGCACACTTGTCGGTGTTCCGCGCTCTGACCGACGCGGTTGCGGTTTCCAAGCTGCGCTGGCGGCTGGCAGACCAGAGCCTGACGCCGCTGACCTTTGCCGAAGCCTTTTTCCTGGCCACCCGCGGCGGCGGCGCGTTCTTTGGCAAGGTGGGCGCGTTCGAACCCGGTTATGCGTTCGATGCGCTGGTGCTGGACGATGCCGCGCTGCCCGCGCCGCGTCCCATGACCGTGCGCGAGCGGCTCGAGCGCATCGCCTACCAGCTTGAGGACCGGGCGGTCGTCCACAAATATGTGGAGGGCTGTCAGCTGTTTTAACAAAATGGAATCAGATAACGGATTGTATAATATACGATTTGCAATCAGAATACAAATTGTATAAATCAACAAAGAGCAATATGATTACGAATAGTATTATACAAAACGTAATCATATTACAAATTGGATAAGGGGGCGAGATTGATGGCAATCGGAGAGAGCAAAAAACGGGTCGATGCCTACGCCAAAGTGACCGGGCAGGCGCAATATGTGGCCGATATCGAGCCGCGGGACGCCTATGTCGCGCGGCTGGTGCGAGCTGACATCGCAAATGGCCGGGTGCTGGGCTTTGGTTTGGAAGAGGCGCGGGCCGAGCCGGGCGTGGTGGCCATTTACACCTGTTTCGACGTGCCGGATATCCAGTTCCCGACCGCCGGACACCCCTGGTCAACCGAGCCCTCCCACCAGGACATCGCCGACCGCAAGCTGCTCAACGCCCGCGTGCGCGTGTATGGCGACGAAGTGGCGGTCGTGGTGGCGCGCGACGCGGTGGCGGCTGCGCGCGCGGTGCGCAAGGTGAAGGTGCAGTATAAAACCTATCCGCCGCTGGATACCCCCTTTGACGCCATGGCCGAGGGTGCGACTGTCCTGCATCCCGATTTGCGGGAAAGCAATGTGCTGGCGCATTCGTCCTTTGTGCTGGGTGACCGCAGCTATGCCGAAGCGCGGGCCATCCCGGGCGCGATCGAGGTCTCCAAGGAATACGCAGTTGCCCCGGTGCAGCACTGTCATTTGGAGCCCGTGCACGCCTGCGCTTATGAGGAGGGCGGCAAGATCGTGGTGATTTCGTCCACCCAGATTCCGCACATCGTGCGCCGGGTGGTCGGGCAGGCGCTGGGCATCCCCTGGGGCCGGGTGCGGGTCATCAAGCCCTACATCGGCGGCGGGTTCGGCAACAAGCAGGATGTGCTGGTCGAGCCGCTGGCCGCCTGGCTCAGCCAGCAGCTGCACGGCCATGCGGTCAAAATCGAGCTGACGCGCGAGGAGATTTTCACCTGTACCCGGGTGCGCCATCCGTTTACCTGGCAGGTGCGCGGGCTGGTCATGCCGGACGGCACACTGCTCGGCCGCCGGTACCGCGCCTGGTGCAACCAGGGCGGCTATGCCTCCCATGGGCACGCGATCGCCGCCAACGCGGCCAACATGTTCAAGCAGGCGTATCACGACCAGTGCGCTCTGGACTCGGAAAGCTGGACGGTCTACACCAACCGTACCACGGCGGGCGCCATGCGCGCTTATGGTATCCCCCAGGGCGATTTTGTCACCGAAGCGCTGACCGACGACCTGGCGCACGCCATCGGCATGGATCCGTTGGCCTTCCGGCTGAAAAACTGCATGCCTGAGGGCTATGTGGACCCGCATACCGGAATCCCCTGCCTGTCCTATGGGCTCAAGGAGTGCATACAACAGGGCGCCGAAGCCTTTGGCTGGGCGGAAAAGCGCGCAAAGTATCAAAACCAGACGGGCAACACGCGGCGGGGCGTCGGCATGGCGCTGTTCATCTACAAGACCGGCGTGTATCCGATCTCGCTCGAAACCGCGGCCTGCCGCATGTTATTAAATGAGGACGGCACCTTGCAGCTGCAAATGGGCGCGACCGAGATCGGCCAGGGCGCGGACACGGTCTTTACCCAGATGGCCGCGACCGCGACCGGTATTTCCGAGGAAAATATTTTCATCCAGTCCAGGCAGGACACCGATGTGACGCCGTTCGACACAGGCGCCTATGGTTCGCGGCAAAGCTATGTCAGCGGCAAGGCGGTCAAAAAGACCGGCGAAACGCTCAAGGCCCGCATTTTGACCTATGCGGCCGGCATGCTGGACTGCGACCCGGAAACGCTTGATTTGCGCGAGGACGCCATTTGGTGCGGGGAGGAAAAGCGCCTGACCGTGGCCGAAGTCGCCATGGAAGCCTGTTACAGCCGCACGAACAGCGTGCATCTGGCCGCCGAGGAGAGCATCCACTGCACCGAAAACACCTTTGCCACCGGCTGCTGCTTTGCCGAGGTCGAGGTCGATGTGCCGCTCGGCAAGGTGCAGGTGCTGCGGCTGCTCAATGTCCACGATTCGGGCACGATTTTGAATCCCGACCTGGCCCGCGCCCAGGTGCATGGCGGCATGTCCATGGGGCTGGGGTATGCGCTCAGCGAAGAACTGCTCTATGATAAAAATGTGCGGCCGCTCAACGGCAATCTGCTCGACTATAAACTGCCCACGGCCATGGATTCGCCCGAATTCGAGGTCATGTTCGTCGAGATTCCCGACCCGTCCGGGCCATTTGGCAACAAGGCGCTCGGTGAGCCGCCCGCCATCCCGGTGGCCCCGGCGGTGCGCAACGCCGTGCTGCACGCCACTGGCGTGGCGGTGGAAAGCTTGCCGCTGTCCCCGCAAAAATTGGTCGAACAGTTTCAGGCCGCGGGCCTGATCGAAGGAAGGAGGCCGGGATAGTATGTATGACATTGCAGGGATTTATCAGGCGCAAAGCGTCTTTGACGCCGTGTGCGCCCTGCGGGACGACCCGGAAGCCGTCCTAATCTGCGGGGGCACCGATGTGCTCATTCAGGTGCGCACGGGCAAGCTGGCCGGGCGGCGGCTGGTGTCCATCCACGGTCTGCCCGCCCTGAGCGGTGTGTTTTCCGAGCCGGACGGCACCCTCCGCGTCGGTCCGGCGACGACCTTCTTTGACTTAAGCGCTCATCCGGTCATCCGCGAGCGGGTGCCTATGCTCGGCCAGGCAGCCGATCAGGTGGGAAGCCCGCAGATTCGCCGCATGGGGACCATTGGCGGCAACATCGCCAACGCGGCCACGAGCGCCGATACTGCGCCCAGCCTGTTTGCCTATCAGGCCGTGCTCGAACTGACCGGGCCGGATGGGGTGCGCCAGGTGCCGATTGCTGATTTTTATACCGGCCCGGGCAAAAGTGTGCGAGCCCACGACGAAGTATTGACCGCCATCCGCATTTCGCCCGCCGATTTTACCGGTTTTTTCGGCTGTTATCTCAAATACGGCAAGCGCAATGCCATGGAAATTTCCACGCTGGGCTGTGCGGCGCTTGTGCGGCTGGACGGCGCCGGACGGGTGGAGGATTTGCGGCTGGCCTTTGGCGTGGCGGCGCCCACGCCCATCCGTTGCGGTGCAGCCGAAGCGCTCGCACGCGGTAACGTGCCGGACGAAGCCCTCTATGACGCCTTGGCCGACGCCGTGCGGCAGAACATCACCCCGCGTTCCAGCTGGCGGGCATCGGCCGATTTCCGTCTGCAAATCGCAGGCGAACTGACCCGCCGCGCGGTGCGCGACGCGGTACGGCAGGCAAAGGAGGGAGCGGCATGTTGAAAATCGTGCATTTCATCGTCAACGGCCAGCCGGTCGAGGTGGCTATCGACGAGCGGGAGGCCCTGCTCGACACCTTGCGCACCCGCCTGGGGCTGACCAGCGTCAAGCGCGGCTGCGAGGTGGGCGAGTGCGGCGCGTGCACCGTGCTGGTGGACGGCCGGGCGGTCGATTCCTGCCTGTATTTGACCGTGTGGGCCGAAGGAAAACATATACTTACCGTAGAAGGATTGCGAGAAGATAACGGAGAGTTATCTATTATCCAGCGCGCGTTTATCGAGGAAGCGGCGGTGCAGTGTGGCTTCTGTACGCCCGGCTTGATTTTGTCGGCTGTGGAGATCATCGGGGAAGGGGAACCCCGCACACGGGACGAACTGCGGCAGCGGATTTCCGGGCATTTGTGCCGCTGCACAGGGTATGAGAACATTTTAAACGCCGTCGAACGCGCGCTGCGCGAAAGTTTGCCCTAAGAGAAAAATCCCTCCCGCGTGCGGGAGGGATTTTTTTAGGCTGGAACAGTTTCTTCAAGCAGCTTGTGCAGGCCAAACAGCAGGAGAATACCAACCAGCACGACCAGTGCATGTAGTTCGAACAGTACGATTTGCAGGAAAAACGAAGCCACAAGGCAAGCAAAACACAGTAAAAGCGTGCTGCCGACCAGGATTTTAAGTCGGGGACCGTCCTCCTGAAAGGAAAACCGGCAAATCCAGAACACGATCAGCGAAGCAGCGGCCACAATAGCAGCGCCGCCGAGCACATCCCCGACCGTGATGCGCACATACAATCCGGCCCGAACCAGCAGATTGGGCGCCAGTTCGAAGGCCAGCCAGATAGCAGCTAGGATAGCCAGATAATAACACAGATTGCCGGCTGCCGAAAGAACACGACTGAGCATGCTCATCGGTGGCAGGGCGTCCAGCACCTGATCGCAGAAGGCCTGATAATCGTCGCCCAGCACTTCCTGCATGGATGCACCGCGCGCCTGGCCGTCCAGCATCATGTGGGTGATGTCCCGCCGGACGAGCTCCTGCTGGTATTCGCTGACCGGCGCCGTGCGCAGATAGACCACAATATCGGTCAGAATCTTGCCATTTTCCTCGTTCAGGCCGCGCTCCAAGGCGTTGTTTTCGGCCAGAAGTTCTTTGGTGCGTCGATTCATTGTGATGCCTCCCCCGGTGCGGCGTCGCGCAGAAGATGCGCGACGGCCTGTGTCAGTTCCCGATACTGCCTTTGAAAGATTTCCCAATCCGCTTGCCCCTGCGCGGTTAGGGAATAATACTTGCGTTTGGGACCCGCGGCTGACGGGCGGTAGACCGCCTGGATGCGTCCGCCCTTTTCCAGCCGCAGCAGCAAGGGATAGATCGTGCCTTCGGCGATGCGGCCAAACCCATAGCCTTCCAGTTTCTGCGCGATTTCATATCCATAGGTCTCCTTTTGACCGATTACGCCCAGAATACAGCCTTCCAGCGTGCCCTTGAGCAGCTGTGATGGGATCATGGCCCTCACCTCACTATCTTACATTACAAAGTAGTAACTATATTGTATCGCAAGGTAGCAGGTGTGTCAAGCTGAAAAAATAAGAGAACCGCTGCCGATACAGCGGTTCTTTTGGTGTCAAAGTTGGCTACCAGTAGCAATGGCGCGTTTGATCGAGCCGATGCGCAGGAAATAATAGAGCATCATCAGCGCAGCGGCGCCGCTCCAAGCGGCGATCTCGGCAAAAAAGATGCCGCCCCGGCCGAAAAAGATGGGCAGGATGAGTGCCGCCCCGGCGCGCATAAACATTTCTACCAAACCGGAGAGCATGGGGATGGTCGTATTACCCAGCCCTTGCAGGGAGGAGCGGAACGCGTGCACCAGGAACAGAATGAGCAAAAAGGCGCACATGATCATCAAATAGCGGTGAGCGATGGCCAGCACGGCATCTGCGTCCTGCTCGGACGAGGAGACGAACAACGTCAAAATCGGGCGGCCAAACAGCACCATAAACACCGAAATGGCTGCCGAAAAGCACACGGAAAGCAGCAGCACGCTGCGCATCCCAGCGTCGATACGGTCGATCTGCCGGGCGCCGCGGTTTTGGCCCATATAGGCGGTCATGGCATAGCCAAAGGCGATGGCGGTGTTTTCCAGCACGCCATAGAGTTTGTTGGTGGCCGTGAAACCGGCGACATACAGCACCCCGCAGCTGTTGAGGACCGATTGCAGGACCAGACCGCCCAGACTGATTGAACTGTTTTGCAGGGCGGTTGGGATGCCCAAACGGCACAGATGTTTCAAAATCTGCCGGTCGTTTTGGAAATCCTCCCGCGTCAGGCGCAGGATGGACAGCCGGCACAGCGAAACCAGGCAGGCCAGAAAGGAAAAGACCTGCGCAATCACGGTCGCAATCGCAGCGCCGAAGATACCCCAGTGGAACACCAATACAAATAGCAGATCGAGCCCGATGTTGATGCCCGTAGCCAGCGCAATGGCGATCAGGGGAGTGCGGCTATCACCCAGGCAGCGCAGGATAGCGGCTGCCATGTTGTAGGCAATGATGACCAGTGTGCCCGAAAACTGCACATAGAGATAGACCCGTGCGCCGCCCAGAATGGCGGGTTCGGTACCCAGCAGGCGCAGCATAGGATCGACCAGCAGCAGGCTTCCTACTGTGATGATAAGGCCGAACAGTACCGAAAGCTTGATGATCATGGCCACCGTTTTGCGCAGGGCCGTATGGTTCCCGGCGCCAAATTCCTGGGCCACCGGAATGGAAAAGCCGTGGGTAAACCCGTGGATGCCCCACAGCACCAGCCAGTTGATCCAGTCGGCAGCACCCAGAGAGGCCAGCGCTGATATGCCGACGCCCCGCCCCACGATGATAGTGTCTACGATCATATAAAGTTGCTGAAACATACCGCCGAACATCAGCGGTAGCGAGAAAAAGAAAATCAGTCCCATCGGCTTGCCGCGGGTCATGTCAGTCACACGGTCCATGGTAATCCTCCTAAATTGATTTACTGTTTTTCGCGAAAAATGAAAAAAGTGCGGAAAGTTTGCCGTAATAAAATGAATCGTTTGCTTTGCCTTTACATTGGTTGCGATTTGCGCTATGATAAAAACAACAAAATCTTTTGTATAAAGTATTTGTGCAATAGAAATGACAAGATCGGGGAACGAAAGCATGGTTGTCAGTACAGCAATAGAGATCCGGCGCCTTAACAAAGAACGCATCCGCAGCGCCATCCAGCGGCATGAAAAATGTACCAAAGCCGACATCGCGCGCGAAACCGCGCTGAGCATGGCCACGTGCAGTACCACACTCAACGAAATGCTGGAAGCGGGCGAGATCCTCAAAGTGGACCAGACCGGGTTCAACATCGGCCGTCCGGCCGATCTGTTTGCCTACAACAGCGACTATATGCATGTGCTGGGCCTATGTACCGCAGTACACGCCGGGCAGTGCATTTTGGAATACGCCATCGCCGACGCCTACGGCAAGATCATCACACGCGAGGAAATGCCCGTCGAAACGCTCGACTATGAAAGGCTCGACGCGCTGGTTACCTCGTGCATGATGCAGGACCCCCTCATCCGTGCCGTCGGCCTGGGCATTCCTGGCCATGCGAAAAACGGCTCCATCGAAGCGTGCGACATCAAGACCCTGGAAGGGATCGATTTCGCGATGCGCATCAAACAAAAACACGAGGTCGAAGTCATCGTGGAAAACGATATGAATTTCATTGCCTATCGCCTGTTCCACGAATGCCCGGAATCCAAGGGCAATTTTGCGGCCATCCATTTCCCACAGGAAAAGGACAGTTATGTCGGCTGCGGCCTGATGGTGGACGGCCGTCTGCTCAAGGGTTCGTCCATGCTGGCAGGCCAGCTGTTTCAAGTAGCGCGCGCCTTTGGCGTAGATTATGAACAGCAGCGCGAAATTTTGCAAAATCGGGAGGTTTTCCGGCGTTTTGTCGCACAGATGATTCTGATTGTGGCCTGTACGGTCAATCCGGCGCATCTGACCCTGATGGGCAACGGCCTGGATGACGACGACCTGAAAGTCATCTACAACCAGTGCCGCGAAGTCATCACCGAGCCCAACATCCCGCAGATCAGCATCGACAACAATGTGTTTGACAACTACATCGAAGGCCTGGTACGTTTTACGCTCGATTCGGTGCTGTATCCCATCTTAATCTAAACGGCATCAAAAAACAAGAACGCGTATGGACGTTTTCTGGGGTTCTATATTTTTTGTTATTCACACGAAGAAAAAATAAAAAAAGACTTGACGCCAGCTTCCGGATATGCTATTATAATTAAGCACCATTTAAGAAGCGAGTGATGCGAACTGGATATCGCAGGGTAGAGCAGCTGGTAGCTCGTCGGGCTCATAACCCGGAGGTCGCAGGTTCAAGTCCTGTCCCTGCACCCATTAAAAAGCACTGATTCAAAGCGAATTGGTGCTTTTTTCTTGCTTTTTTGCGAGTTATAAAATTCAGAAAAAATGATTTGGTGTTTATTTGGTGTTCATGGTGTAAAAAATCGGGCGTTTCCGCTGATGGGAACGCCCTTTTTCTATGCTTTTTTTGATGGGGTGAAGAATATCCTGCAATGCTTCGGCGGCTGCTTCATCGGCAGATCGTATTGCGTGTGCATAAATTTTACTGGTGGTGGTTGTATTGGCATGACCCAGCCGCGCCGCCACGGTTTGTAAATTTGTCCCTGCCGCAATCAGCAATGTCGCGTTTGTGTGCCCTTACGGTATAATTACGACAAACCGGAAAAGCCCCGTAGAATCAAGGGTTTTGAGGTTTTCAGTCTGGTTTTTTCATCCTTTTCCAAACCGAAAAATCATACTGAAATAAGTCGAATTATCAAAATGCACCAGATAGCGTCTGGCTGGATTATATCCAGTCAGGCGTTTTTTGTCATATCCTGCGGTTCTTCGTAGGCTGCCGGTCCCCGCCATCCCCATTTCAATTCACCATTCATCCGCTAACCCCTGAATTGAAATGGAGGACAAGTATGTTTGATAAGAAAAGCGAATATGCCCTGAACAAACACGATCAGGACAGCATCATCTACATAAGCGTCAGCGGACATATCCGGCTCACCCGCGCCGACTTTTCCAGTGAGGAAGAATTTCTGAAATGGAAAGCCTGGTCTGATGAGGATTATCACGAGAGAGAAAAAAGCGGCCGCAGCTTCAACGACAAGCGTGTGGATCTGAATGAGTGTTTGGATGTAATCGGTACAGTCCAGTCCGCAGAGGATGAATTTTTCTCGAAGCTCATTGAGGCTGATTTGCAGGCCGTAAAGAAAGCTCTGACGGAGCAGCGGCTGGCTGCACTCAGAGGCATTTTGAACGCAAAGCAGTACCGGCGTATTTGGATGTACTGCGCTGAGGAAAAGTCCGTTACGGAAATTGCAAAGCTCGAAGGAGTAACGAAAGCCAGCATTTCTCTCTCCCTTGACGGGGCGATGAAAAAAATTTCAAAAAAGTTTGCGAAAGCTCTTAAAAATACCTAACAAACGGCCTTAAAAAATGTGATAGGTGAAGGACACATTTTCCTCACCCTTCACAGAACCATGACAACTGAATATACGGTATTGCAGGTACGAAACCCGCGTGATGAGCGACATAAGGTGCGCCGCCAGGACGATAGCTTCAAGGAGGTGATGGGACAAGCTATCCGAGCGATCAACGCATACCTTAGACCCGGACAGGCACTCCGGGCGCGATGACAGCGCGGGGGTTAAAGATACTTTCTCACGACCTCCCACAGACTTGAGGGGGAACCCTGCGGCACACGCTTTGAACGATGCTGCGGAGTTATGACAGCCCTGCCAGGGGCGGCCTGCAATATCCCCACCGCTGGGGATGCGTGGCAAATACAGTGGGCTTGAAGTTACTGAAAAATCAAGGCAGCCGCGCCGAAGTGCGCCGTATGTTACAACGGCTTCAACCAAATCGGCGCGGCTGCTTTTTTTGTTCTCGAAGGAGGCGAACAATTATGACTTCAAATTCGCCTGTTTGTTATGCGAATATCCCGTCCGGAACTTCCGGGCGTACTCATACAGAAAGATACTCCGCTGTTCAGCCTGCGGGCTTTGGTAAGATCGGCATGACGATTGAAGAAGCTGCCGACTATACCGGCATTGGACGCAACACCCTCCGCCGCCTTGTGGATTGGGGAAAAATCCCGGTCCTGCGGATTGGGCGTAAGTCCATAGTCCGTGTGGATGTGATTTGCTGTTTCATGCAGATCAACGAGGGCCGCGACCTTCTGGACCGCAATCAGGTCCTTGCAGTGGATTGAACATAGAAACTTTTGATATTTAGCAAGCGGTATGTTTGATAGATTGGCCACCCTTTGCTATAATCAGGGTGACACATCACTACGGTTCCGTTTGCCAGCATAGAAAGGAGTTTGCTATGGCAAAAGGATCTGTAAGAAAGAAAGGAAAGAAGTGGTACTATCGCTTTTATGTAGAGGATGCCAGCGGCAACCGCGTTCAGAAGGAATTTCCGGGAACGGAAAGCAAGAGTGAAACCGAGTCACTGCTCCGCAAGGCGATGGAGGACTATGAAACCAAGATGTTTCTGGCGCAGGCCAAGAACATCACTTTGGGAGATATGCTGGATATGTGGGTGGAGGAAGAACTGAAACCCGGTTCATTGAGTGATGGAACGGTGACAGCCTACATCAACACTGTTTCCCGCATCAAGAAGCATCCCATTGGAAAACGCAAGCTCAAGACGGTAACTTCCGACCATCTGCAAAGCTATATGGATTTGTTGAGCTTCGGAGGGACAGACCCTGATGGGAAAACTGTTGAGGCATTGAGTAAAGGATCGCTGGGCCAGTATTCAGCGGTGCTTCAAAACTCTTTCAGATTTGCGGTTTTTCCCAAGCGGCTGATTACTTTCAATCCGATGCAGTATGTGGTGAAGCGGATTAAAGGTGATGAATATGAGCTGTTCACTGAGGATGGTACAGGCGACCTTCCTGCTGAAACGCTGACAATCTCCCATGAGCAGTATTTGGCGCTGAACGAGCTTCTGAAGAAAAAACACAATCCCGCGTTACTGCCTACCCAGATCGCCTATTTCGCCGGGCTTCGTATCGGTGAGGTGTGCGGGCTAACCTGGCAGGACATCGACCTGAAGGAACAATGCCTCACCATTCGCCGGAGTATGAGGTATGACTCCGTAAGGAAGAAAACACAGATCGGCCCCACAAAGCGTAAGAAAATCCGTACTGTGGATTTCTGCGACACCCTGGCGGCTATCCTGCGGGAAGCCAAAAAGGAGCAAATGTTGAACAGCATCAAATATGGACCGCTGTACTCACAAAACTACTACCGCATCGTCAAGGAAAAGAACCGCACCTACTATGAGGTCTATTCCTTGCCCCGGACAGAGACACCACCAGAAGGTTACACCCAGGTTTCCTTCGTCTGCCTGCGGCCCGATGGAGCTTATGAAGCCCCTGCAACGGTCAGCAGTGTGTGCCGATACTCCCGAAAGAAGATCGGGGATATGGATGATTTTCACTTCCATCTGTTGAGGCATACATATACGACCAACCTTCTCTCTCACGGGGCAGCACCCAAGGATGTGCAGGAGCTGCTGGGACATTCTGATGTAAGTACCACGATGAACATTTACGCCCACGCCACCAGAGAGGCCAAGCGAACTTCCGCAAGGCTACTGGATAAGGTTGTAGGGACGGCCTGAAAAAAGTTTCCCTCATTTCTTCTCGCAAGGGAAAAAATGAGGGAAAAGGGCAAAACCGAGGCGGCGAAAACGCTGGAAACACCAGTGTTTTCAAGGGGTATAGAAATTTTAACTGAGAAAATCAAATTCTTCTGGACTCCAGCTTTCTTGAGGCCGGCAAGGTCAAGAAACTGTGCGGCAAGCGTCGGTTCACTCTGGCGCATGAGTGCGCACATCAAATCTTGTTTCAAATGGAGTCCGAGGAGTCCCAGCAAAAATGCCGCGAATCCTATTCGGAGCGGCGGTCCTACTCCCTCCGAGACTTGAAAAGTAGAGAGGACTGGAACGAGTGGCAGGCCAATGCCTTGGGAGCCGCTCTGCTCATGCCCCAGGCGGAGATAAAGCGGGCCATGTGGCTTTTCGCTCAATGTCGGACCCTGATTAGCTATGAAGGGAGGTTTTCATATGCGGACAAGCTGGCACTTTCACTTCTCTGTCAAGCTCTTGGCGTGTCCAAGTCTGCCGCCGTAATTCGGCTCCGGCAGCTTGGGTATCTGGAAGAACGCCCGTATGCAGAGTTTGTTGATCCACTGGAGGTGTGGGCATGAGCAAAAACATTCGCATTACAGAGCCTTCCGCAGAAATGTTGGGCAAAATTATCCGGGCGCGGGAGGCGATTGCGGCGCAAAAGCCGCGATATATCAAATGCCCGTACTGCCAGCATAACTCAATCGTCGTATATGAGGACACAAGAGGTCATATCGAAACAAAGTGCAAAAAGTGCGGAAAAGTCACCGTCTTTGATGTTTTGAGCATGAGAAAAATCGTGTTTCGCCTTCGCCCGAAGGAGAACTAAATTAAAACTGAATCACATAGCTGAGCTGTGGAGCCGCCTGATAGGTGTAGTCATCCTGATGCCGCATGGACAGAGTCGAAAGACTCTGTTTATCGGCACGGACAGAATGACCACCGTCATGCGGCTCTTTTGTTGTCTTGCCTTTCCGCGGCTTCGTGCCAGCGGAAAGGACAAGACAATGAGTATTCCGAAGACCCCAGTTGAATTCGATTACGACCTGTGGACCACAGAGGAAGGAAAATGCATGGTTCGGATCAAAGCTACCGGCGAGATAACGGAGGTGGAACGCTCTGTCATGCAGGTTCTGCGCTCAGAGGAGAAGCGTCTCCGGCGCACCATATCTCCGGAGCAGGGTCCATCCAGAGAAGGGAAAACCGCTCCAACGGTTCTCTCTCTGGATATGCTTCCCGAAGATGTGGCAGACTCCAGCTGGTTAGCTGACACCTGCGACTATACGGAGGAGATTTCCACGAAACTGCTGGAGAGTAGCTTGCGAGAAAGCTTGACTCCTACCCAATATGGCATCTATCAAGCCTGCATTTTGAATGGGATCAGCTACAAGGCTTATGCAGACCTGATGGGTGTTAGCTATCAGAGCGTCCAGAATGCAATCCGCCTCATTCAGAAAAAAGCAAAAAATATTTTTGGCTGATGGTTGTGGTTTGCTGCAAATATGTCCGTTGTAAAGTGAAGGGGCCTTAAGACGCCTTCATTGAACCTTTTCAACTGAATATCCGGCAGCTAAATAACATCAGCGATGAGCGAGCGATGCGGACGGTGCGCGATGACCACCTGTAGGAGACAAAAAGGAAATGCTTTTCTTTTTCTCCTATCAATGACGGCCAATAAGGTGCCCAGCGGGTCCTCCGATCCAAAAGCAGGCATGGCAGCCTGTTTCGCCAAGACCTCATCTGCCTATAATGGTACCCCTGTCCAGCCACAGTCTCAAGCAATGGGGGCAGCTCGGAGAGATCCTCGGAGGGGTTAGATTCCCGGAGTGCGGCGCCCGCCGCAGTTTAGCTGACCGCCCAGGCCTGGGGAAGTAGTGTCGAATACAGGCAACAAAAAGACATTTAATAGTCTTGATATCAGAAGCAATGGGGGTCACCCATCATGTAGCAGGAAAGACAAGGCTTCCTCAACCAAATCGGGTGACCCCTATTTTTGTGGTATCAATTCATATTCATATTTAGGAGGGATCACATCATGATTGCTGTGTCGCAAACCAAGAGTGCAAACTACCTGTTTATTGTGGCCGTGCTGAAGTCGATGCGGGAAGGTGGCGTGATCACTCAGGCCGAGTATGAGCGAGCCAAGCGCTACTACCAGAAGCTCACCGGCTCCGATCTCGTCATCGCAGATTAAATGTTCAGAAGGAACCGTCTAAATTGATGTATTTTGGGCATCAGGTCTTGTCGCTTGTGTAGAAATTTACTTCTCTGCGTTCTTTCAATAGACTTTGCCTTGCCGTTGACTATAATGTTGCTTGAACCGGAAAAGTGGATGGTACCAAAATGTAGTACAATCCAAAATTCAGCCAGAAAGGAGGGCTGTTGATGCCGCAGGTCAAACTCATCTCGCCCATCACCAGGCAGGAAATCCGCAAAATCCGAGTTGCCGCCTATTGCCGGGTATCTTCCAATTCAGCGGATCAGCAGAACTCCTACGCCAACCAGATTCGGGTATATACCAGCCTCATTCAGAGAAAAAAAGAGTGGGAGCTGGTGGAGATATTCGCTGACGAAGGGCTCTCTGGCATGAACGCACAGAACCGCACCGAATTCCAGCGAATGATCAAGATGTGCGAACAGCACCAAATCGACCTGATCGTCACCAAATCCGTCTCCCGTTTCGCCCGAAACGCCAAGGAGTCTCTGGAATATGTCCGGAAGCTGAAATTGCTCGGCGTGGGGGTGCAGTTTGAGAAAGAGGGAATCTACACCCTGGCCCTCGGAGATGAGATGCTGCTCAATACCTTCTCTGCCATCGCACAGGAGGAGTCTAAGGCAATTTCCCAGAACCAGCGGCTTTCCATCGTGAAGCGGATGCAGTCTGGGGAATATGTGGACAGCAACGCTCCTTACGGCTTCCGGCTGGTGGATAAGGCGCTGGTGGTCTATGAACCGGAGGCGGCCATCGTCCGCATGATGTTCGAAAACTACCTGAGCGGCCAGTCTACATCGGAGATCGCCCGGGATCTCAACAGCCGCGGCATCAAAACCAAAACCGGGAAATCCACCTGGCGCTCCACCAAGGTGGCATACATACTTGGAAATGAGCGGTATTGCGGCGATTGCAAATATCAGAAAACCTACCGCGACACCACAGTCCCCTTCAAACAGTTCCGAAATCGAGGTCAGGAGGATATGTTCTACGCCTCCATGACCCACGCTCCTCTTATTGACCGAGATACCTTTGACAAGGTCCAGCTCCTCTTGAAAAAGCGTCAGGATGTCTTTGGAAAATCTACAACGCAAAATATCTACCCTCTTACGAGCCGCATTCAGTGTTCTGAGTGCGGCTCGTATTTTCGCAGGAGGCAGGTTTCCGGGACAGTAAAGTGGGGATGCTCCAAACACATTCAGGATCGTACCCAGTGCGGCTCAAACTACTACAGCGAGGAGAGGATCTACGATGCCTTCATCGCCATGGTCAATAAGCTTCGGTTCTCTGAATACGACATCCTGGGTCAGACTCTACTCCGTCTGGAATCCGCCGAGCTGAAGCGAAAGCAGAAAAACACGGCCGCAAGGGAGATCAGCCGGAACATTGCAGATCTGAACGCCAAGTTGGTGATGGTGGAGCAGCTCCATGCAAAGGGATACCTCAAAGATGAGGTCCATAAAGCTCAGGTGCGGGAGATTAACGACCAACTGCGCCGGCTGAAGCGGGAGCGCCAATGTGAATTCTCCTCGGGCATTACCCATATGATAGAGGAACTGACGCGGCTGAAAAAGCTGCTGGAAGAGCTCGAGGAACCACTGGACCGCTTCGATGAGAAGCTTTTTACTGAGATTGTTCAGGCCATCAGTATCAGCCGCCGAGATGAAATGACAGTCACCCTCATCGGCGGGCTGAGATTCACTGAAATGCTCTGACAGAGAGGAACCTCGCCATGAAGAAGATACGCTATATCCCATACGGTTACACCATGAGAAATGGAAGGACAGTCATCGCACAAGATGAAGCTGCGGTCATCCGCGAGATATTCAGCGCCTACATCAACGGCGCATCCCTCCAAAGTATTGCCGAGCTGCTGACTGAGAGGAAGATCCCCTACAGTGAGAGAACGGACGTGTGGGATAAAGCTCGTATCGCACGAATCATCGGAAACGCCAAATACATTGGCGATGGGGAGTATGACCCGATCATTGAGGAAGAGCAGTATGAGGAAGCGGCTGCCGTGAAAACAGCCCGCCAGCGGAACGCCTTCGAAAAAAATCTGGAGGGGATCGACCTGCTTCGGGATCTGGTCCGATGTGCGGAGTGCGGAGCCCCTATGCGGCGAAGGGTGAGCAGTAAGCACCGGATTCGCGAGAGCTGGGATTGCACTAATCCTGATTGCGGTCAGCGCATCCGGATCTCCGATACACACCTGTTGGAAAAGGTGGCAATCCTGATGAACCGCATCATCGCCAATAGCTATCTGCTCATCCCTCGCCCCAAAAAGCGAAAAGAGCTGTCGGCGGAAGCCCAGCGAATCAACCGGGAAATTGATGCCGAACTGGAGCGGGATGACCCCAGCGATGCACTGATTATCGTCAAAACAATCGAAATGGCAGAGCGGCTCTATGCTGAGAGCGATGCCCATCTACAGATTGCTGCATCCATCGCCCGAAAGCGGGTAAGTCTGATGACTCCCCAGGAGGAATTCAGCCCGGCCTACTTTAGTGACATCGCCGCCTACCTGACGCTTGGCAGCGGAGGAAAGGTGATCCTACATACCAAAACCGATGTCGAGATCGGAGATGAAGAAAATGAATGTAACCAAGATACCCAAGAAAACAATATCGGTTATTGAGCCAAAACGCTCCCTGATCGTCAACAGGGAGCAGTATCATCAGCGGCGGGTTGCTGCCTACTGCCGGGTATCCACCGACAGCGAGGAGCAGCTCACATCCTATACCAACCAGAAAAAGGTATATACCGAGATGATTGCCGCTAAGCCCGAATGGGAGTTCGCCGGACTCTACGCAGATGAGGGCATCTCCGGGACACGTGCAGATAAGCGCCCCCAGTTCCAGAAGATGATCAACGACTGCTTGTCTGGGAAAATCGACTATATCATCACGAAATCCGTTTCCCGCTTCGCCCGTAATACAGTGGACTGCCTGGACCATGTCCGAATGCTCAGGGCAAGAGGGATTGGCATCTACTTCGAGGAGCAAAATATAGACACACTGCAAATCGACAGCGAACTCTATCTGGTCATCTACGCAGGGTTCGCACAGTCCGAATCCGAAAGCATCAGCAAGAATGTCACCTGGACTTTTCGTAAGCGATTTCAGGAGGGCAAGCCCATATTCAACTATAAGTGCCTTCTGGGATACCGCAAGGGTGCAGACGGAGAACCGGAGATCGTCCCGGAGGAGGCATCCATCGTGGAGAGGATCTTCAATATGTACCTGTCAGGTGAAACCATCAACCGGATCTCAACCAAACTCAGAGAAGAAAATCTCCAGATACCAGGAAAACGCTTCTCCTTCTCTGCGAGCATGATTAAGGGTATTCTCCGGAATGAACGATACTGCGGGGACAGCATCCTTCAAAAGACGGTCACAATTGACTGTATTGGTAAGGTTCGCCGCAAAAACATAGGTGAGGCACCCATGTACTATGTACAGAATAGCCATGTTGGCATCATCAGCCGAGAGCTCTTTCACAAAACGCAGGAAGAACTTGCCAGGCGGATGAGCCGGGAGCCAAATTCCACCAAAACGGCTACCACAGCCACCGGAAAATACTCCCGGTACGCACTATCCAATGTGATGATCTGCGCCGAATGCGGAAGTCGATATAAGCGTGTGACCTGGACATCCCGAGGAAAAAAGCGAGTTGTCTGGCGCTGCATCAGCCGCTTAGACTATGGAAAGCGCTACTGCAAAACCTCGCTCACGGTAGATGAGACCGCCCTCCACGCCGCTATTGTTCGGGCAATCAACCGATTCAACGAGGAAGACGAGTCCACTTATATGGCACTCATGCGGGCAACCATTGGTGAAGCAATCGGTCTAACCGGAGGCACAGATGAGATCGACCTGCTCCGGCGGAAAATAGATGGACTGAATCGGAAAATGGTATCTCTTATCAATGAGAGCGTGGAAAGCGGGGAGGGTATCGAGAGTCACGAAGCTGAATTCAAAGAACTTTCCGATACCATTGAACTCCTGCAAGGACGGATTCAGAAACTCGAAGAAGCACTTGCTTCCGATCAGGTGAATGACAGCCGAATCCTTCAACTACAGCAGATCATCGCCGACCGAGCATCCAAAAAGATGGAGTACGATGATACCATCGTCCACCAAATGATTGAGTGTGTGAAGGTGTATCCCGACGGGAGACTGGACATTATCTTCGGAGGAGGGTACCTTATCGAAGAACGCCTGGAAAAAGAAAGTTGATAACTTCAAATATAATTGACATAATCGCCGAAATAATATAGTATAATTTATGTTAGGAGGCGATTGTGCATGGCAAAAAAAGCTGCGGTCATAATGCCGCAAACACGGGAGATCCTGGCACAGATGGGTGAGCAGATCCGCCTGGCCCGCCTGCGCAGGAAGTTGAGCCTGGAATTGGTAGCAGAGCGTGCCGGGATCAGCCGAGCCACTCTGATATCCATTGAGAAAGGCACCCCTACGGTATCCATCGGCTCCTATGCCGCTGTGCTGCACGCATTAAACAATATGGACAGCGACCTGCTGCTTATTGCAAAAGATGATGAATTCGGCAGGAAGCTACAAGATCTGGCGCTGCTCACCAGACGGCGGGCACCCAAGAAAGGAGAGTAGCCCATGGCGCAGGACGAAAAGACCATCTATGTATATGAAAATTGGCGTGGAGAGGCACCCACTCTGCTGGGGCGGCTGCGCTGCGGCTTCGTCCGCGGACAGGAAACCTTTTCCTTTGAGTATGATCCAGCCTGGCTGTCATCCGCCGAGAGTTCCTTCTCTCTGGACCCGGATCTGGCTCTTTACCGCGGGCGGCAGTATGTGCCGCTGAACAAGCAGCTCTTTGGCCTGTTTTCCGACTCCTGTCCGGATCGCTGGGGGCGTCTGCTGATGAAGCGCAAGGAGGCCATCGACGCTCGCAAAGAGGACCGCAAGCCCCGTAAGCTCACCGAGAGCGACTTCCTGTTGGGGGTCTACGATGAATCCCGTATGGGTGCGCTGCGGTTCAGCTTGGAAGAAGGGGGCGAATTTCTTTCGAACGATAAAGCGTTTGCGACGCCTCCATGGGTAAACCTTCGGACGCTGGAAAACGCCTCTATCGCTTTCGAGAGCGATGAGAGCGGCCTGAATGAAAAATGGCTGCGTGAGCTTCTGGCCCCCGGCTCCTCCTTGGGAGGCGCAAGACCCAAAGCGACGGTGCAGGCCACGGATGGCGCCTTGTGGATCGCCAAGTTCCCTTCCAAGCATGATGAATATAACAGCGGCGCATGGGAGAAGGTCGTCCATGACCTGGCACGGCTCTGCGGGCTGGATGTTCCGGAATCCAAATTGGAGACATTCTCCAAGACCGGCAGCACCTTTTTTGTCAAGCGATTTGACCGAAACGGCAGCCGTCGCATCCACTTCGCCTCCGCCATGACCCTGCTGGGCAAGATCGATGGAGCCTCGGCAGCGGACGGAAGCAGCTATCTGGATCTGGCGGCGTTCATCCGGGCCAACGGGGCATCACCCCGGCAGGATCTGGCCGAGCTGTGGAAGCGGATCGTGTTCAGCATGGCGGTATCCAATACTGACGACCACCTGCGCAACCATGGTTTCCTTCTGACACCCACCGGCTGGCGGCTGGCCCCTCTCTATGATGTGAACCCAGTCCCCTCGGGGGACCGGCTTTCCCTCAATGTGAGTGAGTATGATAACACCATTGACTTGGAACTGGCTCTGGAAGTAGCCGATTATTTCGGCCTTGCCCCGCAGGAAGCGGAACAGGCTGCAGAGGAGGTCTGCAAAACAGTATCCGGACACTGGGAACGGCTGGCCGGACAGTATGGTCTCAGCCGGGGAGCGATAGAGTATATGCGCCCCGCCTTTTCCCTTCCATGATAAGATCACAAACGGACGATTCCTGGTGGAACCGTCCGTTTGCTTATTCTTTGGCGGCTCCCTCAAAAGAGTCCCCGCCCTCATCCTCGTCCATATCCGTATCAATGTCCAGTCCTTCATTGTTCCCCACATTCTTCTCGTAGAGCTTGGTCCATTTGAGCGGATATTTGCATTTGCGGTTATAGGCCAGAAGCATCGCCTCAGCATAGCCCATAGAACCGGGGCGTCGTTCCTTGGCTGTTCTCGAAAGCAGCTTGACCGACATTTCCCCTACTTTTTCCTTGAAGGTCTCATCTTTCAGGGCATCGCCGAATGTGTAGACCAATCTGGCGATTCCGTTGAGCATATTGGCGGACAGCGAATTCATATCGCCCTCCCATGTGCCTACGCAGAGTCTGAGTGTTCGATCAAGTACGTGGTAACCGAACCGCTCATATATATTTTCAAGCGTAGAGACAGCACAGACAACGCCATAGTTTCTGACCTGGCCAATGGAAAGAGAATAAGACTCTACCAGATCTTTGATCATAAGCTGCTCCTGATTCCCGGCTTCCACATTTGCCATAAACACTTCATAGGGACGGAGCGGTTTGACAAACTTCATCTGGTTGGCGAAGATATCTGCCTCGTGCTCGTAGTTCAGATCATCGTATATCATGCACCAGACTGGCGTTTCACGAGAGCCAGAGGCCAGGGCGACGATCTCCACCGTGTGCTGGCCATTGAAGACATAGTTGACCCCATTTCGACGGCTCACCTTCACAGGGTTGATCTGATACAGATCAAAGTGTGCCGCAGCATTCAGCACATGCTGTTCGGAAATATTCCTCTGGTACTCCTGATTGGATACGAGGTTCTTGATGGGAATCTGTTCGAAGTGAACATTGGGAACAAACATACTATAATCTTCCATTAGGATTCCCCCTCAATTGCATTGAGCATTTCCTGGATTTTTCCTTCTAATTCAGTCAACGCCGCCAAGAGGTTTTGTCTGGCAGCAGGTGAGATTGCTTCCAAATGTGCCATGGACTTTGTCCGGTCGATGGAGCTCATCCAGGAGGGGATCGTAAGAGTAAGTCCAGCAACTTCCGCATCCGGGTCATAGGCGGGCATCGTCTTGATTGCCGGCTGCTCTGCCGCCGCTGTGCCGGGCTTGGCAGAAGCGTCGAAATAAAGGCATCGTCTCGATTCACTGTAACGAGCGAAAGCATAGGGATTTTTTCCGATTTTTTTACTAAGTGCTCTCAATTCTTCGGGTTCCATTTCTGATAGAGCAACGATATTTTCGAAAGAAATCTTATATGCCCCGGAAAGAATGTGCGGAACAAGCTCAGGAGCATTTTGTTCAATGGTATCTAATGCTGCACTATATTTCGCATATTTCTGTACGGTTGCGCCGGACACATGATACTTCCTTCCCAGCCGGGCTGCTGTTCGCCGGCCGCTCTCTTCATCTATTGGGCGGCCTCTCCCCACAGCAATGTTGGGGTTCGGACGGTACTGATTATAGCCATTCCTATTTCGCTGTACTTTCTTTTCCACTTCATATTGTTTCCCAATCAGATATTTTCTGGTTTCTTCTGAGATGTTGCGTCGTCCGAGTTGGTTCGCACAGATCCAGGCGATGGCAGCATCTCTGCTTGGAAAATCCAGCTCCTTGACTCCATAAGGAATGCGCATTTTATTGCATATTTCATAGCGATTATGACCGTCGATGATGGTATCATTCCATGCGATGATATCTTCCCGGCATCCTTCCACGACCAGATTCAGCTCCAGCTGCCGGTATTCCTCCCGGCGAAGTGGACGAATCAAGTTTTTGAATTCCGGATCGATGTTAAGCTGCCTAAATGCTTTCTCTGTCATGTAGCCTCCTGCGTTCCAGCTGTTTGACGGTTTTGAGGGAAAAATATGCGACCCGGTTGACTTGATCGATCTCACCGGTCAGCTGGTAATTAAATCTCAGGTCAAAGCCACCCAGCAGTTCGGAAAAGTTTTTGATAAGGATCGTACTATAGAATTCTATAGACTGCTGGGATGTACTTGACATCCGAACCTTGTTTGCGGTCCCGCCTGAAATAGGTTTGTCCGATCCGAGAACGGCGATATACAGTTCTTCAGGGTTTACCAGGAATTGCACATACGCAGGATTCTTCAAGAGCCGAATCGTTTGCCTGTGGATTCGAATCCGGTTTCGCGCAGGGTCCAGCGTTAAGTAAGCCTGCAATTGATTTTCATGATTCATGTCCTTGTCCTCCCAAAACGGACTTACTACCAGTATCAGGGGCAGCCTCGTCTGACTGCTCTGATGCAGCAGGAGCGATGTTATCGCGCAACCCATATACAGCATATCCTTCAAAAATGTCTACCTGCATAGATTTCTGGTGTTCCCGGAACGGGAGTCCAAACTGCGTCTTCCAGCCCTCCGGAAACACGGGAGTTCGAGAAGACTTGGGTTTCTGGCCGTCTTTTTGCACCCGCTGATACACTTCGGTCGCTGTGAGATCAAATGCGATGAGCCACTCATCCCTGGCATGGATTATCCGCCCGAGGAGCTTATATCGATAGTCCAGATTCCAGCCCATCAGTGAAAACACTTTGGCGAAAAAAATCTTGCAGGTGATCTGTTTCGGTTTGCGTCTGCCGGAGCCGTTGGTGCACCAGGCGCAGGCATCCCGATCTTCCGCCCGACAGGGACGGATCGCCAAGATCCTGCTCTCCTGATTGACCAGTACCTGCACATAATCAACTTGTGGGAAGCGGTTCAGGCAGGCGGTATTTACATAAAATTTGTAATTGTTGAACGTTACAGACGGCTCATTAATATGGGCGAAGAACTCACGGCGTACCACTTGGTAGTCATCGTAGTTAAAGTCACCGGCCATCTCCAGAACCTCATCACTACTGCTGTTTGCGGGAGAAACTGCCGGTTCTGCTTTTTCTAATTCAGCAGACGGAACAATATCCAAATGCTCGTCCTCCAGGGAACGAAGCATTCCTGCGATTACGCCGCCGGTATTTTCCCGACTTTCTTCAAACATTTAGGATTCCTCCTTCCCGCGCTGACCGAGTTCCTGACAGAGATAGTCACGCAGCACGTCAAATCCTGTCACGCGGAGTTTCTGTCCGGTTTCATACAACTGGCCCTCCATGCGGATTTTCCAGTCTTCCTCACTCTGATCGCAGACGGGCGGGAAAGACTGTTGGTGGAGGTAATATTGCTTGCCAAAAGAGCCGATCCACTCCTCCGGGACTGCCCGCACCCGTTTGCCGGAGACAGAAAGGGGCTGTACAGGCTCCTTTGCCTGTTCCGTGCTTTTTGAACCGGAAAGCAGGTACGATTTAATAAACGCTTCCGCATCATTGACATCAAAAATATACGCAGATTCAGTTTCGGTTTGAAACAGCGCTCCGGCGATCCGGTATTTTAAATCCGGACTCCAGCCGAATAACTGAAAAAGCGTTTCTACATAGGCCGCACCGGCGATATCCCTGGGCTGATACTTTCCGTCTGACAGCTTGGAAAACACGACTGCGTTGCGGCTGCTTTTCGCCGCTGTACGGACGGCGAACTTCTTCTCCACAGGGTTGACCAGCAGCTCCACATGGTTGTCTTTCCCAAAAGACCGAACACATGTGGTGCTGAACTTGATTCTCTTATCTTGAAACAGTACGTAGGGACGGTGATAATTATCAAAGAATTCACTGCGGGCGATTTCAAAGCCTCTCATATCAAAATCTCCCGGAACCAATGTGATGCTCGAGGGCAGGGATGCATCCGCCTGCTGCTCATCGGGTGGATGGATACTGGCGGACGCTTGGTAATAATCCGCCGGCTTAAATCCAGCCCAGCGGGGATTGATGGTCACGAACCCCCTGAGCAGGCCGCTGTCGATCACCCGCAGCTCCGGGAGGATGGAGCGGTTGCCATACTTGGAATTGTTCAGAAGATGCTGAACCGCAATGAAATCATCTCTGGAAACGATGCCCTCGTGGTGGTTCCGGTAAAGGCTCTGGGGTCTGTCCCCCCGATTCTTTCTGGCCTTGTGGTTCAGATAGTTGGGGGTGAAGGTCTTCCGGGTCAGTACATCCCCGCAATGCCGCTCATTGCGAAGGACCTGGACAATGGAGTTGGATGTCCACTTGACATTCCCCAGATAAGTCTTCCTGCCCAGCTCGGTGAGCGCCGCCGCAATGTCGGAGGTGGAATATCCGTACAGATACATATAGAAGATGAGTTTTACCGTGGGGGCTTCATCCGGGTTGACGACCAGGTTTCCATCTGCGTCGTGAGAATACCCCAGCAGCTTGGGCGTCAATGGCAGACCTCCGTCCAGCCGCATCCGCAAGGAGGTCTCCATGCTCCGGCTGCGGATGTGAGACTCCTCCTGAGCCATGGTGGCCTGAAACGAAAGCGCCATCTGGGAATCGTCTTTGAGGGAGAAGATACATTCGCTCTCAAAGAATACCCCGACAGGACTGGGCAGCTCCGCAAGCATTCGCACCATGCTGATACAGTCCACCACATTCCGGGCAAAGCGAGACACGCTTTTGGTAATGATCATATCGATTTTCCCGCTGCGGCAATCGGCGATCATGCTGTTGAACTCGTCCCGATGAGCCAGAGAAGTCCCGCTGATGCCCTCATCCGCATAGATTTTGACCAATGTCCAGTTGGGATGATGCACAACAAAATCTTCATAGTATTTCTTTTGCAGCTCATAGGAGGAAGTCTGCTGGACATTGTCTGTGGAGACACGGGCATACACGGCGACCCGCTGCCTTATATCATTGTCGTAATAGTCGATGGGCTTTTTAGCCGGAATGAATTCATAGTTCTCCGGGTCAACTTTTGTGTTGATACGCCGACGGACCCGTTCTTTCCGTTCCGCAAGCTGTTTGCGTGTGGACTTGTCAATCATGCAGCATTTCCCTCCGGGGTTCGTCATCAGGGAGTATCTTCCAAGCGGGATCTGGCAAAAAGTAGGGGTCGTGTAGATCCTCCTGGTAATAGGAAGCCAGCGTATAAATATCCTCCGAAACGAAGTAAACGCCCACTGGCTTTGGGAGTGCTGCCAAGAGGCGCGTACCGAAAGAGAGCTCGGAGAGCTTCTTCGAGATATTGCTTGCTTTCTGGGTAATGATCAGATCGACCTTTTCCTCGTAGCAGTCTTGAAGAAGCCTTGACCACTCCGGGGCGCTCTCCATATTGGGCGCAGTGCTGCCCTCGTCCACATAGAAACCGACAAACTTCCAGTTTGGGCAGAGAGCCAGTGTATCAAGAAATTGCTTTTTATGAGCTGAGAGATAGTCCTCATAGCGGGTCTGGTTGAAGTAGCGGATGTATACCGCCACACGGTAATGTGTTTTGGGAAGCGGGCGTTCCCGCTTGATTTCCTTTAACCAGGCACGATGTTCCGCTAAAAGGGTGTTTCGTTCCGTCTCCCTTTCCAGCAGGAAATCAAATGAGGGCATAACTTCCTGCTCTGACTCTCTATTTTGAACGGCCAGATCTGACATATTTGCTCCCCCTGTGTTATTTCTCTTCCAGGCCATTATATAATCTGCAGACTAATAACAAAATCGACCAGAAGTCAAGGTGTTGACTTCTGGTCGATAGATGAGAAAAAAAGAAGCGAGCCGGCAATTCCAGCTCGCAAATTTTCAGGTATTGTCATCCCGTCTGGCCATAGTGGATTTCAACTCACGAACAATCTTCAGGATGGAATCCAGCTCCTTGGGAGAGCAGTCGGCCAGCAGCTCGTCAAACTCGCTCTGGTATAGGCTTCTCACCTCCGGCACATCGGGCCGAAGAAGGGAATCAGCAGACACTTGCAGGGCTTCGATGATTCGGATAAAGGTTTCCAACTTCATGCTCGTCTTGCCTTTTTCGATATTGCTGATATGCGGCAGCGAGATATTGGCCTTCGCAGCAAGATCGGCCTGGCTCATCCGGCGATTGATCCGCGCATCTCGAATACGGGAGCCGATCAGCTGGCTCTCGGTCAAATCATGTTCCGTCATCGGCTTCCCCCCTCAAATATATTCTCCAGATTATCTATTTCTAAGAGTATATCAACTTGAGGTGAAATTGATATAAGGCCAAGTTGATGATATAATCTAAACACTATAATAAGACTGCAAAATTTTTTGGAGGTCTTATTATGAGCCTGAACTACAAAGTCATTGGAAAACACATCCGTGAAGTCCGCCAGCGCAACCACCTTTCGCAAGCGATGCTCTCTGAACTGGTGGATAAAACGCCATCTTACATCAGCTACATAGAGAGCGGGATCAAGAGCATGAGCCTTGACACCTTTGTGCTTATCGCCAATGCCTTGGGAGTATCTCCCGACCGGCTTTTGATGGAGCAAGTCACCAGCACTGAACGGTGCGCCAGCGAAGAAATCTCCCTGCTCCTTTCGGATTGCAGTACCTATGAGATGCTGATTCTCTTGGATGTTATAAAATCGTTGAAAGCTTCCTTGAAAGAGCATCAAGGCAGATACGGTAAACCAGATAACTCTGATTTTACCGTCTGAACCTGAGAAAGCAATCAACCGGAAGTCACGAGCATTGACTGCCGGTCGATCTATGCCAGTAAAGCTGGATATATTTTTGGAACGGTGGATATGTTTTTGGAAAGTCCCGGATATGGGGCTTCCGAGTTGGTATAATGAGAAAAGAAAGGTGGAATGACCAATGATCTATTACACGGGTGATATCCACGGAGACCCCTATGAGGTCATACAGTTTTGCGACAGCAAGAAGCTGACAGAGCAGGATACTCTGGTTCTGCTTGGAGATGTAGGAGCGAACTACTACCGAAACCGGCGAGACACAGAGATGAAGAAAGTTCTTACCGCCGTAAAGCCGACGATGCTCTGCATCCACGGCAACCATGAGATCCGGCCGGCCAGCATCCCTTCCTATCGGACGAAGCAGTGGAATGGCGGGGCAGTCTGGGTAGAGGAAGCCTTTCCCCGCCTGCTGTTTGCTATGGATGGTGAGATCTTTGATCTGGAAGGTCTCCGACACTTGGTCATCGGCGGAGCTTACAGCGTGGACAAATTCTACCGGCTGGCCAGAGGTTACGGCTGGTGGCCGGATGAGCAGCCTTCCCAGGAGATCAAGGACAAGGTTATCCAGACGCTGGACGCCTGCGGGTGGCAGGTAGATACCGTCCTCTCCCACACCTGTCCCTATCCGTATGAGCCTCGCGAGGCCTTTCTTCCGATGATCGACCAGAGTACCGTGGACGACTCTACCGAGAAATGGCTGGAGGAGATCGAGCGGAAACTCAAATACGACCACTGGTTCTGTGGACACTGGCATATTGACAAGCATATCGACCGGATGCACTTCCTCTTCCACAGCGTGGAGGCTGCGCCGCAGCTCTTGACGGGAGGGAACACATTGTGACAGAGGAAGAAAGACCGGAGGCCAAGGAGCAGGAGGCGTGCTTTGCCGCAATCCGTGAGATCGTCCAGGAGATTTTCCGCCTAATGGACGCCGCATATCAGCAATACAGCCGTTTGGTAGAGCAGGTGTTGAACGGCAGGATCACTGAGGAGCGGGAGATCGAGCGAATCATGGACGGGCTTGTGGACTTCGGAGATGATCCGAGGCTCCTTGAACTGTACAAAACCCTCTGCCGCCATGTCTATTACAAATACCCCGATCTTGTGGGAGAGCACACTGCCCTCTTCCGGCTCCAGTTTGAGGAAACGGAGGATGGGGATACGGATACTGAGGAGGTGGAAACATGAAAGCGCCGGAGATCAAGCACTACATCAACTGGCTGGGTCGGGTGGAATACCGAAACATCAACTGCTCCTTCACCTATGACGAGACATCCTATGCGGCCATCGACCGAATCTTCCGCCTTCTCCACCGGCTGGAGCCAGGCCCGGAGAACACAAGCTGGGAACTATGGCTCCGTGCGGAGCGAGGTACCATCGAAGACTTCGGCAGCTTTGAGGAGCTACGGGCGGACGGCCAGGTGGAGAGCTTTGAGGGGTTTGAAACCTGGTGGCATTCCGAGTTCCCGGAGGAGGCAGCGTGGTTCCACTTTGCCGCCGGCGAGGATCAAGAGATCGGATATCGGGCAATATTCTTGGGGCATCGGCATGTGCTGGAAGTGGATGGCCGCAGAGAACGTTCCTTCCCCAACGACATCTCCAAATTCACCGCTTGGCTGGAGGAGGCGGTACGGAACGCCGTTCAGATGGTGGAGACCGGCTCTTATCAGGAACTGGTGGAGCGGGAGCTGCCCATCTGGCATCGAACCGGAACCATCCTGCGCCGGGATCTGTGGAGGCTATTCCCACAGTGGAAGGAGGAGTTCTTCCAGGACTTCTCCCAGCAGGAGGTGGAGGAGTTTCTCACCTCGGCGGTTGGGTATCCTTTGGGAAATAACAAGCGGCTCCCATCCGTAACCGCAAACGAATTCTATCACTTCTGTGCCCTGGGCTATCGGGCCATGGGATACACTGGAACGGAGAAATCGGAAAAAGAGCAGTACGCTCTCCACGCCGATGGGCGGGACGAGGGACTGTCCAAGCTGGACGGAGATTCCCCCGAAGCTTTTGCACGGTGGCTGAAGGAGCGTCCCCGCACCGGTCACCCCTGGGAGGTATGCCGGGGCGGCAACAGCACCCACATCGACTGCATCGTACACCAAGATGCGCATGGCTACTATCTGGTGGTGGCCGGTCTTGCGGAGACCCGGACGATTGAGGCGGTCCGTTTCTTCCTGGCGCTTTATCGGGCAGGCGTTCCCGTATGCATCCGAAACGCAGAGGAACTGAAGGCCCGCCTGACCGGAGCGGAGTCCATCGGCATCGTGCCGGAGGGAGTCTTTCCCGCCTACTGCCACGACAGGTTTCCGGGAGAGAGCATTGTCGATTTTATGAACCTGCCTCGGGAGCGTCAGGATGAACTTGCAAAATACTGCCGATGGCAGCCAATCCCAGTTCCCAGGATGAAGAAGGAGGGTGAAACCCCATGATCTTCTTTACCTCTGACCTGCATCTCGGTCACGAAAACTGCATCCGCCTATGCAACCGCCCCTTTTCCAGTATCGAGGAGATGGACGAAACCCTCATCGAAAACTGGAACCGCAAGATCACAGGAAAGGATACCGTCTATATCCTCGGCGACCTGATCTACCGCAGCCAAAAGCCGCCGGAGGAATACCTGCGGCGGCTGCGGGGAAAGAAACATCTCATCCTTGGCAATCATGACAGGGGATGGATCAGGAGTTGTCAGACGGAACAGTTCTTTGAAAGCGTCAATAACCTGCTGTATGTCGCAGACGGGAAGCGGCAGTACACCCTCTGCCACTACCCCATGATGTCCTGGCCACACATCATGCGCTGCTACATGGTCTTTGGCCACATCCACGGCAATACCGATGCGGATTACTGGCCGCTCATCCAGGCAAACGAGAGGATGCTGAATGCCGGAGTGGATGTCAATCACTTCGAGCCAGTCACCTTTGAGGAGATGGAGGCCAACAATCTTCTGTATAAAGGTCAGGCGAAACCCGAGCTTGAGGTGCAGCCGTGAGACCTCAAAAGGGCTTTTATGAGGCGGCTCCTGTGGCCAGTTCCATCGCACGGCAGGACTGGACGCACATGATGGAGCGAGCCGAGCGGAGCGGCCTCTCTCTCCAGTCCCAAAAAGGAAGCGCCGGGGTGCTGTTCTCCGTGAGAATCCTCGCTCCCATTTTAGATGGAGGGCTGCGGCATATCGTTCTGGCAGCGATCCAGTACAGTCTGGGGCGGCACACCTATATGCCCGGCATAGTCGCGGAATTCACCTGCCGGAACCTGAGCCGTCTGGACGAAGCTACCCGTTTCACCGCTGTGGCAGAGATCCGCGCACATTTAAACCGATATGGAGAACAGGAGCCATATCCTCGATTGTGGCACAGCTTGAGTCGGGTGCTCACATCTGGCAAAATCAAAGAAGACGATAGGAGGAAGGAAAGGATGCCGATTTTACAACCTCTGGAAAGCATGGAACGCATCTCACGCCAAGCACTGGCAGATGACCTGGACACCGTGCTGGAAAGGATAAGCCGCGAGGACATTGGGCTGGTGATCACCGAGGAAGGCAAAGATGACCTGGTTCTCTGCCCAGCCTCCTGGTTCAACCTTGACTATGTGGATGACTTTTCCTGTGTCATCAACAGCGCCCTCCGCTATGCCATGCGCAGCGAAGATGAGGAGAGTGCGGCGGTCGTCCAGTATCTTCGTCGCCACTACCAGTTGTTCGATGAAAAGACGCTTTCGGTGGCTGTCGCCGATCTGGAGCGGGAACTGAACCAGCCGATAGTGACCCTCAAGCAGCCGCAGGTCTGGAAGGAGCTCCAGGAGCTGTTCCGGCAGCGACTGGACGAGTTGCGGAAGGAATCTTCGGAAGGCGAGGAAACGCACCATGGATGAAAAGCAATATGAGCTCGTGGAAATCCAAGTAGATGCGGAGCTTCTGGAACAGTTGGAAGCGGTAATCGCCCCGATGGGGCTGACGCCAGAAATGTTGGCTGTGAAGTTTTTCGAGTTCTGCGTCAATCCCGCTACTCAGGAGTTGGCCATCTCCTTGCTTCTGAAATGGAAAGCCGAACAGGAAGCGGAGGGGGAGAATCCGGGAGGGGGACTTTAATGCTGTCCAAGGAAACCTTCTGTGAAGCCCTGCGAAAGATCCAAGCGCAAAAGGATCGAGACGAACAGTTCAGTAAGGCACTCACCCTGATGGGAGACGGACATTTCGTATTTGAGGGCGGAGCACCGCTTCTTGCCGCCTTGCTGGATGTACTGAAGGAAGCGGTCAACGACCAGTACGACTATATCAGCTGGTGGCTTTACGATGCCGCCCCGGACTATGAAGTCTGGACCGATGATGAAAAAACTAAGTGGTGCCTGAAGGAACCGGAAGCCCTGTATGATTTCATCCGGGATGAATGTCAGGGCTGAGTGGTAGCGTCTCCCCAAATTCGTTCAAGGAGGTCAAATCAGATGTCTAAGTGCTGCCTATACTGCCGGGTAGATGGAGCGTCTACGGAAAGCAATCGTCTCGCCATAAACCAGCAGCTCACCGCACTCCGAAGCCTCGCCGGCCAGCTTGGCTTTTCGATTTCCGCAGAGATGCTCCAATATGAGAGCGGCTTGGACGCAAACCGACAGAGCATTCGAACGCTGACCCGTGATGCACGACATGGAGTCTATGACCGTGTGCTGGTGATGAACGGCGACCGTCTGGCTCGTGACGCCGAAGGTTTGGCGGCAATTGGAGAAAAGTTGACCGCAGCAGGAGTCCGGGTCTATTGCCCAGATGGCGAAATTGATCTGGCCCCCGCATATTCTCATGGTTATTTCCGGGTGGCAACGATGGAACAGACCATGTGATTGGGAAAAGTTCCCGTCCCACCTCTCTTCCACGGCCAAAGAAAATGCGGTATAATAAAAGAACCACATACACCAGACCGGGAAAGTTGCTCATTCCGGCGGAAGGAGATGTTGCCATGAGTTCATTAGAGGAAAAGAAAAGTGAGCTTGAGAGGGTCCTTGGGGTATTCCAGAACTACATTGAAGGCTCTGAATTGCTCGATGTGGTCTATTCGAAAAAGTTCGGGTATGTTCTGCTTGGCCTGCCTGCGGCGGATTCCATTGATGACTCCGATGTAACACGACTGGAAGATCCCGAAACATTGGTGAAAGAGATCTATCAGAATCTCGCATACGACTTTATGGAGCAGGAAGGGCACAGCGAGGATTACACGGAAGCCACCAATCTGGAAAAGCGAGCTATGCGGGAATGGATGAAAGAGTACACGGATCAGCTGCCGGAATACAACTACCTGCTGGACGAACTCCTTGGATGATGTGTCCGATGAAGCAGGCGCTTCCCTCAGTCAATTTTTCGGCATGGATAAAGCGGACATCTTTTTTGGTCGAACACTAAAATTGACCCTCGGGTGGAAAATCCGCAGCCATCGCAGCAAAACGGCAAAAAAATAATGGGTGAAGACCCGCAAAGCCTTGAAAGTCATGGATTTCCGCAAATATCTCAATTGGTCTTACACTCCATTAAAAAGACCGTGTTTCTTTTGAAACACGGTCTTTTTCTTTTTTAAAATGCTATGTTCATTCGGCCCGGATGTGCAGGGTGACGGTTTTCGTTTCGCCGGGTTCTAAAAATTGCAGCGTACCGCGTTCGCGCTCCCGAGCGATGCCTTCCACCCAGCAGTTGCCCGGTTCCAAGCCAACCACATAGTTGCCCGATGCGCTGGACTTCCACTGGGTCAGCATGGGCAATTCCTCCCGGGCATAACACAGCCACAGCGCATGCCCATTCGCGCCTTTCACCCCGATCTGCACCTGTTCCGGTAGACCCTTGTGATAAAAAACCTGTTCGGGAACGCCGGGTGCAGGGGCAGGCATCTGGTCCCAATCGTGCAGACCGCTTTCGGCGGCAGCATCCCGTGGGATGACCTGCTGGGAGGGGATGATGACTTGCACGTTTTCCTGGAGCAGGGGATATCCTGCGTTGACATGGTATAATCTCATAGCCCTTGCCGTCCTTTTCCGGGCGGACGGTAGCGGGGGTCATAATGCCGTGTTCCTTGATCGTCCCCACCAGATCGTCCATCGCCTTATCGTCCTGCACCTTGTAGGGATGCTCCCGGAACGTACGGAACGGGTGAAGCTCCGACATCTTCAAATAGACGATTTTTCCCTCTTCCACCGGGCGGGGCGGCACCTCCGGCGTGGGCGGCAGTTTAATCTCCGGCGGCGGGACTGCCGCCTCCTTGACGGGAGCGGCCTTGCCCGGCTTTACCGTCTTAGCGGATTTAGACGCAGGCGCACCGCCGGAACCCGTTTCCTTGCCCTTGTCGGCTTTCTTACCTCTGGACACTTTGTCCCGAACAGAGGGCGGAGCCTCCTCACGGGCCGCCTTGTCAACCTTAGACGGGCGGCCTGTGCGGGGCTCCGCCGCTTTCGACTTTTTCTCCACAGTCGGCCCGGCCTGCTCCTTCGGCGGACGGCCCCGGCGCTTCGGCGGCTTATCCGCCTCCGGCGCTTTCTTTTCCAGAGTGGGAGTAGAAGCCTCCTTACCGCCCTTATCAGCGGCCTGGATGTCCGAGAGGTTGATCACCTTGCTGGACGGTGCGGGAGTGTCCTCACCCATACCAGGGATAACAGACTGCTCCGGCTTGATGGGCCCCTCCGTTTTTTCCGGCATGGCGGGCTCCACATGAGCGGGAGCCGCTTGATCCCCACCAGGAACAGCGGGCCCCTCGGTGTGTTCCGGCGCGGGCGGCTCACCCGGCCCGGACGGGGCCGGAGCTTCCGGGGGTTTACTTTCCTCCGGGCTCACGTTTACTTTTTCATCAGCCATTGGCTAACCTCCTTTTTCGTGAGATGAAAAAAGCCAGACCTCCCGGCCCGGCCAGTTAAAAAATTCCCCCTTTCATTTTAGTATTAAGTCAGCACCACTCCTTTCCCAAACCGGGCCATGAAAAAAACGCCGCCTTTTTCTTGAAAAAGCGACGTTTTAGTGTAGGTTGGCTCAGTTTTTTGTTGTGATTTATGATTATGCCTTTGTAAAGAAACCTAAGATATTGCATGGAATCATGAAAATAATCCATGTGATTTTTAAGCGCCTGGGGGTATAGTAAAGATACAAAATCGAAGCACAAAGAAGAAAAAGGAGGAAAAACAGGTGAAAGTAAAAAGATTACTGGCCTTGGCGATGGCTGCCGTTTTGTGTGTGAGCGCCACAGCATGTGGCGCGGGAGACGGTGCACAGTCTCAGGGCGGGGGCGGTGAAGGCGCCACAGGAGGTACCGTCATGGCCGGCGCATTTGTGCTGGACAGTGAAATGGCCAACATGGTGCCGTTTGCAAACCCCACCACCAATATGGATTTTGCAGTGTTCAACCTGATGTATGAAGGGCTGTTCTACTACAACCCCAAGGCAGGCGAATTGCAGTCGGCTCTGGGCGACGCGGATACCCTGCAATGGAATGAGGATTATACCCAGCTGACCGTTTCGCTCAACAAGGATGCCAAATGGCATGACGGCGAAGACTTCACGGCAAAGGACGTCGTATTTACCTACGAACTGCTGCGGGACAACCCGACGCTGGACGAATACGGCATGTGGAACCGTCTGGAAGGCGTAACGGCGCAGGACGATGACACGGTGGTCTTTACCTGCAAGAATTCGTTCGTAGCCCTGCCCAACTACCTGGCCTACATCTTTATCGTGCCCGAGCACCAGTGGACCGGCCAGGATATGTCCACCTTTACCAATGCCGAGCCTATCGGTACCGGTCCGTTTGTCTTTGAAAAGTACACCAACGGAACGAGCGTGGAATATTCGGCCAATACCGAGTATTGGAAGGGCTCTCCCAAGGTAGACGGTATGACTGTGGTTCTGTACAACTCGTCCACCAACCTGACGCTGGCGCTGATTGCCGGGGAAATCGACATTGCGATCGATAACACCATCATTATGTCCTCGGTCAGCGAGTTTATGGCACAGGATGGCGCACAGATGGACGTCTTTGCCGGTCTGGGCAACTTTGGCGTCATGATGAACCAGGAAAATGAGCTGCTGGCCGATCCGGTCGTCCGTCAGGCCCTGTGTATGGCACTCAATACCGAAGAACTGATTTCGCGCGGCGAGTATAACTGTGTAGTCGAAGCGCCCATCTCCTGGCTGCCTGAAATCTTTGGCGACTATGTCAACGAAGAAGCAGCGGCAACCCTCAAGTTTGATGCCGAAGGCGCAAAGAAGCTGCTCGAAGACGCTGGTTACACCATGGGTTCGGATGGCATTTATGTCAGCCCGTCCGGCAAGCGCCTGTCCTTTGAGTATTACAGCGCATCGGGCGCACCCGCCCAGCAGAGCGAAGCGGCGATGATCCAGCAGTATCTGCTTGACATCGGCGTAGAAGTGGTGCCGCGCGTTGCAACTTGGGCCGAACTGGCAAGCATTGCATCCCAGGGCTCGTATGACCTGCTGCAAAACAAGATCGAATTCCCCTGCGATGTCTATGCGGCACTGTCCAATTCGTTTAGCACCAATGGCAGCACCAACTACTTCAATTACAGCAACCCCGAGGTCGATGCCCTGCTGGAAAGCGCGGCGAGCGAAACCGATGAGGCCAAGCTGGCAGAGATCTACGATCAGGTTCAGCAGCTGATTGCAGAAGATTATGTTTATATTCCGATGTATAACAGCGGCACGCATCAGCCGTATTATGACGGCATCCACTTCTCCGGGTGGACCACCAACGATGCTCCGATCACAAGCACAGACAACCTGATCAGCATTTATCCTGTTGAGTAACAAAATGGTTTCCACGAGGTGCTGGTAGTGATCTACCAGCACCTTTTTCAAGGAGGGACTACAAAACGTGAGAGGCCTCAATAAGAAATACGTCATCATGCGTTTCCTGAGCGCACTGCTGACCCTGTTTATTGCGCTGACCATCAATTTCGCGCTGCCGCGTTTGATGGGCGGCAATCCGGCCGAATACATGGCGTCCAAAACGGCCATGAACAGCCCGGAATATGTGGAAGCGCTGACCGAACAATTTGGTTTGGATCAGGGCGTTCTGGTACAATACGTATCCTATCTCAAGCAGTTGTGCCACTTTAATTTTGGCATTTCCTACGCTAACTATCCGACACCGGTCAGCGACATCATTCTCAATGCGCTGCCCTGGACGCTGCTGATTGTGTTGAGCAGCACCATCATATCCTTTGCGCTGGCCTGGCTGCTCGGCACCCTGGCCGCCATGAAAAAAGGCTCGGCCTTTGATAAGACTACGGTCGGCGTGTCGTTCTATGTGCAGTCGGTGCCCTATTATTTTGTCGCAATGATCCTTTTGATGGTCTTTGCCTTCAATCTCAAATGGTTCCCCTTGTCGCATGCCCTGTCGACGCGGGCGACCTATTCGACCTGGCTGGGACAGCTGGGCGACATCCTGTATCACGCCTTCCTGCCGGTGCTGTCATTGGTGCTGGTTGGCCTGGCCGGGCGTATGATCATGATGCGCAGCAACATCTTGCAGGTCTTTTCCGAGGATTACATCGTGCTGGCGCAGGCCAAGGGGCTCAAGCGCAGCAAAATACTGAGTAAATATGCTTTGCGCAATGCCTTGCTGCCGTCCTTCACCGGCCTGATGGTCAGCCTGGGACAGGCGGTCGGCGGCGCACTGGTCACCGAACTGGTCTTTTCTTACCCCGGCCTCGGCCTGACGATCTATAACGCGATCATGAACCAGGATTATCCGGTGGTGCAGGGCTGTTTTGCGCTCATTGCGCTGTGTGTCGTGGTGCTCAACTTCATTGCAGATTTGCTCTATCCCATCATTAGACCCGCGCGTGAGCATGTCATAAAAGGAGGGATCGGGATTGGAAACCAACAAAAAGCCGGTCAGTGAGCTGCGCCTTTCCTTTGATAAATACATCGGAAAGAACCTGCGCGCCAAAGTAGGCATCGGCATCATCGTATTTTTTGCATTGGTCGCGATCTTTGCGGACTTCATTGCGCCGTATTCGGCCAATGCGATCGACTTCACCCCCTGGGAAGGCCCGACAAGCGAGCACTGGCTGGGTGTCAACAGCTACGGCCAGGATATTTTTTCCCGCCTGGTCTACGGCACCCGTGTGACCATGCTCGTCGGTATTTTTGCCGGCTTGTTGAGCAGCTTTATTGGTACATTTGTCGGCCTGCTGGCCGGCTATAGGGGCGGCAAGACCGGCGAAGTGCTCATGCGCATTGTCGACGTCTTTCTGGTGCTGCCCACGCTGGCGGTCATCATCGTGCTGTCGTCGTACGTACGGGACATGGGCCTGGGCGGCGAAATTCTGGTCATCGGCTTTTTTAGCTGGCTGATGATGGCGCGCAGCATTCGGTCGCAGACGCTGACCGAAGCCAGACGGGAATATGTCGATGCCGCCAGAGCGCAGGGCATGGGCAGTATCGAGATCATGTTCAAAGAGATCCTGACCAACATTCTGCCGGTTGTTACGGCCAATATGGTCATGGTCATCACCCAGGCGCTGCTGACCGAGGCTTCCATGAGTTTTCTGGGCCTGGGCGACGCGGCGGCGGTCAGCTGGGGCAAGATGCTGTCCATCGCTTATGACAACAGCGCGATTTTGCATGACGCATGGTGGTGGATGATTCCGCCCGGCCTGTGCATTGCAACGCTTGGTTTCAGCTTTATGCTGATCGGCAACTCCTTCCTGGATATCTACGCCAACGACCGTGGTGGACACATCAAGCTGTAATGGCAAGAAAGGATCCGGAATATGAACGACGAAATTATCTTATCCGTAAAAAATCTGAGCATTGAATATACCGCCGACCGCGGACAGGTCCATGCGGTCACCGGCGTTTCGTTTGACATCCACCGCGGGGAATTCTTCGGCCTGGCCGGGGAATCGGGCTGCGGCAAGTCCACCATGGCCTATGCTGTGATGCAGCTGCTTAAAAGCGGCGCGAAGATCGTCGACGGCACCATTTCGTTTAAGGGCAAGAACCTGCTCGATCTTTCGAGCGGCGAAATGCGGCAATTCCGCTGGGAAAAGACCTCCATGGTGCTGCAAAGCGCGATGAACAACCTCAATCCGGTGGTCACCATCGGCAGCCAGCTCAGCGATGCCATTTTGGCGCACGAGGACATCCCGGTCAAGGATGCCATGGACCGGGCGCGCAGCCTGCTGGAACTGGTCAACATCGACCCCGAGCGGGTCAACGCTTACCCGCATGAATTGTCGGGCGGCATGAAGCAGCGCGTGGTCATCGCCATGGCGCTGGCCCTCAAACCTGACCTGGTCATCTTTGACGAGCCGACCACGGCACTGGATGTGGTCGTGCAGTACAATATCATCCGCAGAATCATCAAGCTCAAAGACGAGATGGGGTTTGCCATCCTGTTTATCACGCACGACCTGCCGCTGATGCTGGAAATGTGCGACCGCATTGCGGTCATGTATGCCGGCAGCCTGGTCGAAGTGGGACCGGTAGAAGAACTGAGCGTTGCCCCGCAGCATCCGTATACCAAGGGACTGCTCAACGCCTTCCCCTCGCTGATGGGCCCCAAGAAAAAGCTGCGCGGCATCGGCGGCAGCGTGCCCGATCTCATCACACCGCCGCCCGGCTGCCTGTTTTATGACCGCTGCTTTGCAGCAACGCCGGAATGCCGGCAGTGCATCCCCAAACTGGAGCAGACCGGACCGTACCATTACTGCGCTTGTCACCACAAGTTGAAGGAGAGCGACCAATGAGCCAAATGAATTCGGATATTGCGGTAAAGTTTGAGCATGTCAAAAAATATTTCCCGACCAAAAAATCCTCGCTGTTCAAAAAGGAATTTTTCCGCGCCGTGGACGATGTCAGCTTTGAGATCAAGCGCGGGGAGATCTTAGCCGTGGTCGGCGAATCGGGCTGCGGCAAATCCACCCTGGCGAAAATGCTGTGCCGGCTGTATGCGGCGACCGAAGGCCATATCTATGTGGACGGCGTCGACGTGACCGGCCGCATGCATGCCAAAGATAGCAAGGCATATACCTCCAAGGTGCAGATGATCTTTCAGGACCCGTTTAGCTCGCTCAACCCGGCGCACAAAACCGGGCGCATCGTGGGACGCGCCGTAGAGCTGCACAATCCCGGTCTGAGCGCCAAAGAGGTCGACCAGCGGGTGCGGGAACTCTTTGAAACCGTCGGTCTGACGCCGGCAGAGGACTTTATGCCCAAGCACCCCAACCAGCTTTCGGGCGGCCAGCGCCAGCGCATCGTCATTGCGCGCGCTCTAGCAGCCAATCCGTCCATCATCGTAGCCGACGAACCGACCTCCATGCTCGACGTTTCCATCGGCATTGAGATCATGAATCTCATGCTCAAGAAAAAAGAAGACAACCATTTGACCTATATGTTCATCACGCACAATCTCGCGTCGGCGCGGTATATGTCCGACCGCATGGCGGTCATGTATGCCGGCAACTGCGTGGAGCAGGGGGATACGGTAGAGATGATCGATCAGCCGCTGCATCCCTACACCGTGCTGCTGCTTAATAGTTCGCCCGAACCGTTCCGGGAGCAGCCGGTTGAGATCCATGCCAGTGAGGAACGTCCGAACCTGACCGGGGAAAGCCGGAAATGTCCTTTTGCCGCCCGCTGCCCGCTGGCGACCGATCGGTGCCGCAGCCAGGTACCGGATACCTATACGGTCGGCTCGCGCAAGGTCAAGTGTTTTCTCTATGAAAACGGAACGCTTCCCGAAGGGCTGAAAATGGATGCATCCATCTATGCCGAGCCGCTGAAAGATTAACTATTAAAAGTCAACCCCAAAAATGAATGGTGGTGGTGAAAAGAGATAGTTCAAGAAAGGTATAGCAAAGCAGAGGTCCGTAGGGACCCCGGCGTAGGCTAACAAGATGGAATTAGGCCGCCAAGCTGCAATAAGGCTGTCTGGATCTTTCCAGGGCAAACAGCAGACGAACTAACTTTTTGGTGGCATGAGAAAGTGCGACATTGTAGTGTTTGCCTTCATCTCTTTTCTTAGCAAGGTAAGCAGCAAAGGTTGGGTCCCAGTGACAGACATACTTGGCTGCGTTGTAAAGAGCGTAGCGTAAGTATCGAGAGCCACGCTTCTCCATGTGGGGATAGCAATTTTTGAGCTGCCCGGACTGGTAAGTAGAAGGCGACATTCCGGCGTAGGCCAATAATTTGTCCGGCGACTCAAACCGAGAGAAGTCGCCGATTTCAGCAAGAATCATGGCAGCCATACGAAAGCCCATGCCAGGGATAGTTATAATGGGAGACTGTATCTTGTCCATCATTGTCTCAATTTCAGCCTCGATTTCAGCGATCTCAGCATCCAATTCACGGATAAGCCGGATGGTATGTTGCAATTCCAGGGATTTGGCAGGCATACAGGACCCAACAGAATTCTGAGCAGCGCTCCGGATAGTAACAGCCATATCCCGACCGTAGCGACCTTTGGAGGCGTTTCCCAAAAGGGTTTTGAGCCTTGTCAGGTGTGCCTTGGCAATCTGTTTGGAACCTGGAAACTCTTCCAGCAGAGCGTAGACAGTCGCCAAATGGAGAGAGGACACCAGCTTCTCCAGTTCAGGGAAGAGAATGCAAACCAGTCTGGAAATTGAGCTTTTCAGCTTTGCTCGTTCTTTCACCTTGTCAAAACGGTATCTGGTGAGTGACTTTAGTTCCTCGTTGTGATATGCTGTATTCGTGTAGGGTTTGAGGCCCACATCGGATAACAGCATAGCAGCAATGGTTCGAGCATCTACACGGTCGGTCTTGGTCTTTCGCAGGCTGAGACTTTTCCGGTAGAGGTTCGTGCGTAGGGGATTCAAGACATAGGTGGCCAGACCGTTGTCCAGAAGAAACCCAAGAATGTTGTAGCTGTAATGCCCGGTTGCCTCAAGCCCTACTTTTATTTTGTCCTGCGGTGTAGTACAAGCTCGAATTTTTTCCAGTAGAGCATCAAAACCGTCCATGTTGTTAGGGATAGTAAAAACATCCGCCAGGACTTCACCCTCTGAGCTTACAATGAAGCAATCATGCTTGTTTTTTGAGACATCAATGCCAACAGAAACTACCATAACAAATACCTCCAGAGAAAATATGTGATGCTGTATCCACAGTACACCTTACTTTTGTAGCCTTGTTCCACATAAACCGTCTGGCGGTATTTAACTGATTAACAAAATTGTAAGGGGCTGTGGTTGGAACCTTTCGTGAACCATCTTGTGGTAGGAGCCGCCAACCAATCCACAGCATCCCTTACAGTGTAGCACAGCCCTTGGAGAGGGGCTCTAATAACTACTACTCTATAATACAAGGAGAATAAACATGGCACAGAAACAGCCAAATTTCATTGTTATCATGACCGATGACCAGGGCTATGGCGATCTGTCCTGTATGGGCAACACCGATTTCCAGACCCCGAACATCGACGCCCTGGCGCAAAGCGGCGCGCGGTTTACCAACTGGTATTCCAACAGCCCAGTCTGCTCGCCGTCCCGCGCCTCGCTGCTGACCGGACGGTATCCGGCCCATGCGGGTGTGCGCGCGATTCTGGCCGGCAACCGCAAGGCGTCCGGTCTGACCGCCGATGCGCCCACCATTGCGACCGCGCTCAAGGAGGAGGGCTACCAAACCGCCCTGATCGGCAAATGGCATCTGGGATTGCAGGAAGCCAGCCGTCCCAACCAAAACGGCTTTGATTATTTCTATGGATTCATGGCAGGCTGCCTGGATTATTATTCGCATATTTTTTACTGGTCCATGGCAGATGGCCATACCAACCCCACCCATGACCTGTGGGAAAACAATACCGAGATCTACCGCAATGGCAAATACCTGACCGAGGATATTTCCGAGCATGCGGTCGAGCAGATCCGCAAAATGAACCGGGACGACAAGCCGTTTTTCCTGTATGTGGGCTACAATGCGCCGCATTATCCCATGCATGCGCCGCAGAAATATCTGGACCGCTTCCCCGATCTGCCGTGGGACCGGCAGATCATGGCCGCTATGCTGAGCGCCGTGGACGATGGCGTGGGCCAGATCGTGGACGAACTCAAACGGCAGGGCATTTATGAGGATACCGTGATCTTCTTCCAAAGCGATAACGGGCCGTCGCGCGAATCGCGCAACTGGCTGGACGGCACACCCGACCCCTATTACGGCGGCCAGGCGGGCGGTCTGAAGGGGCATAAGTTCAGCCTGTTTGAAGGCGGCATTCGCGTGCCGGGTATCTTCAGCTGGCCGGGGCACATTCCGGCCGGGCAGGTCATTGACCAGCCGTGCGCCGCCATGGATGTCTTCCCGACGTTCCTGAACATGGCGGGCGGCGACGCGGCGCAGTATACGCTGGACGGCCTGGATATTTCGCAGGTTCTGACCGAGCAGGGCAGTACGCCGCATGACGCCATCTATTGGGAAATGGAGGACCAGACCGCCGTGCGGTGCGGGAAGTATAAGCTGGTGCTCCACGGCAAGCTGGTGGAAGGCGAACCCGAGCAGGCGCCGGTATTCCTGTCCGATTTGGAAAACGATCCGTCGGAGAGTCACAACCTGGCCGAAGCCATGCCCGAACTAACCGAGCAGCTGCGGCAAAAGGCCGAAACCTGGCGCGCAGGCATTGAGCAGAGTTGGAGCGAGCAATGGGCGCATAATTACACCAATTTGACGCGATAAGACGCATTCCAAAACAAAGGGCTGTTCTCCTGTGCAGAGCAGCCCTTTTTTGATGCGATCGGGATAGGAGGAATCCCTGCATGGAACTGATTTATTTTATGGTGGTGTGGATCGCTACCACGGCCGGGGCCCTGACCGGCATGGGCGGCGGCGTTATCATCAAGCCGGTGCTGGATGTGATTGGCGAATACGATGCCGCCACCATTGGCGTGCTGTGTTCGTGTACGGTCTTTACCATGTCGATTGTGTCCATCCACAAGCAGGTCCGGCAAAAGGCCAAAATCGATTTGTCCATCGCCCTGCCGCTGTCGGCAGGCTCGATTTTGGGCGGCTGGAGCGGCGAACGGCTTTTGCGGTATATCGTAGCCGGACAGGACAACGCCCGGGTGGTCATTACGCAGAACAGCCTGCTGGGGTTGCTGCTTTTGGGCGTATACCTTTATATGAAGCACAAGGACCATTTGCCTACCTTGCACGCCAAAGGGGTGCTGGCCGGCCTGGTGACCGGTTTGCTTGCCGGCATGGCGTCCACCTTTCTGGGCATCGGCGGCGGTCCGATCAACGTGGCGGCGCTGATCTTTGTCTTTTCCATGGACACCAAGGCCGCAGCCGTCAATTCGATCTTGACCATCTTCTTTGCGCAGTTGTCCAAACTGGGCACCGTGTTGCTGCACGGTGGATTTTCGGGATATGATTTGCATGTGCTGCCGCTGATGCTGGTCGCAGCGGTCATCGGCGGTTGGAGCGGCGCCAAGTGGAACCGGCAAATGACGCAAAAGCAGGTCGAGCAGGCGTTTAATCTGGTGCAGCTTGCGGTGTTTGCCATCTGTCTGTACAATATCGCGTCCACGCTGACCGGCATGTAGGGCGCAATGCTGTGCGCAGCCGAAATGCCTGCTTTGCGCGTGCATGTGGCAGACGTGCTGTTTGGGAGCTGTTGCGCGTTTCGGGAAAAAGCCTGCCGAATGCGGCATTGGGATTGCGGGGATTTTTTTCGGAAACTTGCGGGATTTTCCGCAGCATTGCGGGACAAAAATGAAAAAACTTTAGCTTTTGTGGCCGGGTTCCTCTGGTAAGATGAACATAGGACGGGGAGCGCCGAACGCTCCGGCAGGAATCCGGACGCCGCCCTCCTCCTTTGCATTTTAAACTCGGAAAGGAAGGCACATTTTTATGGCGAATGCTCCCAAACTGGCGGATTATCTGGGCAAACCCTTTGCCTGTGCATGTGGAAAGACCCACTCGACGGCGCTGGAAGGCGTAACGGTTGGACCGGGCGCGATGAATTCCCTGGTTGATTACGTCAAGAAATATGAATTTAAGAACCTGTACATCGCTTGCGATGAAATTACTTACGGAATTGCAGGCGAAAAGGTCATGCAAATCCTGAAGGATGCCGGCATCCAGACCAAGGCCCATGTCTTTACCGGCAAGCGCTTCATCCCGGATGAAAAGGCGCTGGGCGACCTGATGATCGATGCAGACCGTACCTGCGACCTGGTCGTTGCGGTCGGCACGGGTTCGATCAACGATATGTGCCGCTTCTTCAGCTATCAGATGGGCATCCCCTATGCCATCGTTGCAACCGCAGCCCCGATGGACGGCTTTGCTTCCTCGGGCGCAGCGCTCATCATCAACAGCATGAAGGTCACCATCCCGGCACAGACCCCGCTGTTCATCATCGGCGATACCGATGTTCTGTGTGGCGCACCGGGCCGTATGGTTTCGGCCGGTCTGGGTGACCTGCTGGGCAAGTTTACCTGCCTCAACGACTGGCGTATCTCCAAGATCGTCAACAACGAATATTACTGCGACACCATCGTCGATCTGGTCACCGACTGCATCCAGAACGTGCTGGCCGATGCCGACAATGTTGCATCCCGTGACCCCAAGGTCATCGGCGACATCATGGAAGGCCTGGTCCTGACCGGTGTAGCCATGAGCTTTATCGGCAACTCGCGTCCGGCGGCTGGCTGTGAGCACCATATGTGCCACTTCTGGGAGACCCAGGAACTGCAGGCTGGCAAGATTCCGGTGCTGCACGGCACCAAGGTTGCCGTTGGTACGGTGATGATCCTCAAGATGACCGAATTCCTGCGCGAAAACCGTCCGGACTTCGAAGCGGCTCGCGCCAAGGCCAAGGCATACGACGCAGCAGCCTGGGAAGAGAACATCAAGAAGGTTTACGGCGCTTCGGCTGACTCCATCATCAAGCTGGAGCATGAGTCGGGCAAGAACGAACCGGCTGGCCGTCTGGCACGTATCGATGCCATTGAAAAGAACTGGGATGCCATCGTCAAGACCATGGACGACAACATGCCCAAGGCTTCGCGCATGATCGAGATCCTCAAGAGCCTGGATGCGCCGTACTATCCGGCACAGATTGGCTTTGATGCGGACATGCTGCGCAATGCGCTCATCTATGCCAAGGAGACCCGTGCCCGTTACACCATGCTGTCCATGATCGCCGATCTGGGCATGCTGGAAGAACTGGCCGACAAGGTCGTCGCGTTTGTAAACGAATAAGGAGGATATCACTGTATGCAGCAATTTGAATATACCATCAACGACCCCGCGGGCTTCCACGCTCGTCCGGCAGGCGCGTTTGTCAAGAAAGCCAAGGAATTTCCGTGCACCGTCACCATCATCAAGGATGGCAAAAAGGCCGATGCCAGCAAGATGTTTAGCCTGATGGGTCTGGGCATCAAGGGTGGGGAGACCATCGTGGTCACCACCGAGGGCGAGCAGGAGCAGGAAGCGGCTACCGCGCTCCAGGCATACTTGGCTGAAATCGTTTGACCTTTTCTTTCGGGAATTGTTCCCTCAAATCTCTCCATATTGCGGCACATTTCGTGCCAAACTTCACACCTCCGGCGGCGTTGTGCGGCGAAGCCGGAAATCACCGGGCAAAGGGTACGGATTCTTCCGTACCCTTTGCTTTTGGCTATTTATATAAAAAAGAGGCGTGCCGCACGAGGCGGCACGCAAAGAAAAAGGGGGGATAATGGTTTTAGTCGTCGTCCTGCGCCCGGAAATTCGCTTCCGCGTCCCGTTGGCGCTGGATGCTGCGTTGGCGCTGGCGCTCTTTCTGCCGCTCACGGCGCAGCTGATTGCGTTTGCGGCTGCGCAGCAAATTGGGATTGAGAAAGGCTCCGTCCACCTTGAGCTGGATATCCTCAAACTGCTCGCCGTTGATCTGGGCGATAAACGGCGAAAAAGCTTCGCCGACATCCGGGTCGACCACCATGCTGAACGCTGCTTTGCGGGTCAAAAAGGTGGCCTTGTATTGGATGATCGTGCTGGTTTCCTCGCAGCGCTCGAGCTGGTCGATGTCCAGGATGGTTTCGCGTGGGATGCCGGGCAGGCCGCATACGGCCATCACCCGCCGGTCGGTCAGCACAACGACCCCCGGATATTTGTCGCTGCGGGTGCGCACATTGGCGACCACAGCCGCCAAAACGGTTTCGTCGGGTTCCAGCATGGACTGTGCCCGGCGCACAGAAAAACGGTTGAAAAATCCGGCCGGATGGCCTTGGGTGGCCTGAATGGCCTCGGTGACTGTCATAGGGGGCCTCCTTTCTCATCAGGACTTGAAGTTTTCCGCAATGGTGTCCTTCAAAAGCCGGATGAACGTATCATAACTCGGGCTGATGAGCAACTGGTCGACAAAATGCCGGTTGGCAAACACGGTGGACAGATAGTTCCACAGGTGGAACGCCTTGGTGTTGTTTTTACCGATGCAGACCAGAAGCACCAGATTGACCATATTTTTGTCTTCGTCCCATTCCATGGCCTGGGGCAGGGCCGCAACAGCTACAAACGATTCGGACGATACCGCCGAAATGGGGTGGGGCGCTGCAATGCCGTTGCCAAAGAAGGTGCTGCCCAGCGCTTCGCGCTGCAAAACAGCGTCCTGCAAGTCGGCTTCGATGCCGAAGTGTTCGGTCGCGCTCTGGCACAGGTGGCACAGGATTTCTTCGCGGTTGTGACCATGGCCCAGGAAGAACAGTTCTTCGTGGAAGATGGATGCAATGTCATCGATGCTCTTAAAGCCATCCATGGCCAGCTTGAGGTTGAGATAATCCTGCGTGTTCGGGAATGGATTGATATAGAACGCTAGGCCGATTTCGTAATACTTTTCCTTTTCGGTGGTGAGGAACAGGTCATACGTGTCCAGATGCTGCTCGGTCACCTCGGAAGGGGTGACAAAGGTCAGTTCGGCAATGTCGCTGGACAGCCAGTTGAGCAGCGTCTGCTGCAATAGGATGTTTTCGCTTTGCCGCATGGACGAAATGACCAGAATACGCTTGGTGCCTTCCTCCTTGCGCTTTTGCGCCAGAGCGTTGTACAGGTGGATGGCAATGAAAGCGATCTCCTCATCGGATACGCGCTTGTGGAAAATCTTTTGCAGGTAGGCAGCAAAGTAGATGCCCAAGTCAAAGCCTTGCGGGAAAGTCTGCCGGATATAATCGACCAGATGGTTTTTCAGCTGCATATCGTATTTGATGCGGACGATCAAAGGCGTGATGTGCAGCGCCAGCGCGATGCGCAGGTTGAGGTTATTGGTCAGGTCGATGCCGTGCGTTTCGTTGATTTCCTGCAAAGCGCCCAATACCAGATTGTCCACTTCGTCGGAAATGACTTCCGGGTCGCCCGAGCAACCTTGCCCTTTCATATAAAGTGCGAAATAGTCAACTTCGGCATCCGGGATGCGAATGTGGAAGACTTCGCTAATTCGCGAAAAAACGGCTTGCGCGATTTGGCGCTCAGGTTCCAGTTTGTCGGTAATCCGCATGTCGGTGGGTGTAATGAAGAACCACGATTGCATGCGGTTGACCGCAACATGCAGCTGTAAGATGGTGTTGTTGAGCGCCGCTTCAGTCACAGGGTGTTTGAAGGCCACAAACGTTTCGACCACAATGTTTTTGATTTGGTCCAAAAGGCTGTCTGTGCTGTTCGGCGCAAAGGCAGCCGACGTGTCCGGGGTAATGAGACCCTGCTCCAGAATGCATTGGCGCTTGTTGATCTCGCTGCCGTCAACCATGACCTTATTGGAACTGCGCAGCAGTTCCAGGCTGTATTCCTCCAAAATCTCCGAAACCCGTTTAAAATCGTTTAAAAGGGTGGAATGGGAAACATAAATTTGGTTTTCAATGTCGTACAGCGATTGTGCCCGGTGCTGATAGAGCAGAATCTGAAGGATTTGGTTGATGCGTCCGTTTTGGTAAATGGACGAGGAACTGAACTGTTTATAGAAGAAATCCTTGCACGATGGAAAGGCTTCTGCATCGGTTACGACAATCCGGCAGCCTTTGCGGGCCACGGTTTGGAAATCCATGCAGCCGGTATTGGACAGTTCGTTCTTGATTTGTTTGATATCATTCTGGATCGTGCGCAGACTGACCTGCTGCTTCTTGGCAAAAGAAGAAGCGGTCACATATTGGCCTGGATTTTCGCACAGTTCCAGTATGATCTCAAGTTGCCGCAAATTTAACATATGTATCCTCTTTTCCCAAGAAAATGAGGGTTTTCGCCCTCTTTATAAGCAATTTTATCATATAAGGACATAGCGTTGAGGTTGGTTTTTTTCGCGCAACGGCGAAAAAGGGCGGATGGGCTGAAACAAGGGTTTTGCGGCAATGCAGACGCGGTGCAGAATGGGCCGTTCGGTGGGAAATGCACATTTGCGCATAAAACGGGCTGGAGAATGCCGCAACCCGACCGGATTTTACACGAAGACCATTGCCGGAATGGGAACCGATCGGGCTGAAAAAGGTGTTGTAGAGAAATGAAGGAATTGCGGGATTTCGTCGCAATATTTTTGTGCAACTTAGCAAAGCACACATGGTATCATGATAGCAACAAGCCATCCCCGATCGGCGGACCGCCCGCGGCGTTCCAGGACGGATGGCCGGTCAACTTGATGCAGAAAGGATGATCCATACAATGGAAAGCCCGAAATTCCGTGTGATCCTGGTGTCACACGGCGAGCAGTCCAAAGGCATGCTCAATACCGTGCAGATGCTTTTAGGACCGCAGCAGAACATGGCTGCATACAGCCTGTACCCCGAACAGTCGGTCACCGACCTGACTGAGGAACTGAAAAAAGAAGTCGAAACCCATGGTTCGGAAAACATCATCTTCATGACCGAACTGATGCATGGTTCGCCTTTCAATGCGGTCGTTTCGCTCACACGCGATCATTCGGTGTACCATATCACCGGCACCAACCTGGCGATGCTCATGGCAGCGCTGATGGAACGCGATGATGAAAACGCAACCGCTGAAAGCATTTGTGATGCTGCTATTGCTGCCGTGGAGGGCAGCTTCGCGGACGTAAGAAAAATTCTGGAGGAATCCGGAGACGAGGAGGAGGACCTATGAGAAATGTAGTACTGGCCCGTGTCGATGACCGTCTGATCCATGGTGAGGTGGTTACGGCATGGACGCCCACCATGCGCGGCAATCGTATCATGATTGTCGACGATGATGTGGTGCGCGACACGTTCAATGTGCGCGTGGTCAAGGCACTGGCTCCGGCCGGCACCAAGGTCATCGTGTACAGCGTGGAAAAGGCAGCCGAAAAGCTGATGGTTCCTGGCGTGGAAGGTGAAAGAATCATCATCCTGGCCAAGACCCCGACCACGTTCAGCCGTCTGGTCAAGGCTGGCGTACCGCTGAAGGAAGTAAACCTCGGTGGTGCGGGCATCCGTGGCGAGCGGCAGCCGTTCATCAACAACGTGGCGCTGAGCCCGGAAGAAGTGCTGGCCTGCGAAGAGATGCAGAAGGCTGGCGTGCATGTGTATTATCAGCTCGTGCCCGAGCAGGGCGTCATCGAAATCGACGATGCGCTGAAAAAGGCCAAGGCGAACTTCGGCCTGTAATACGCAGGGGGAAGGAAAAGAAAGGACGAGAAAGATATGAGTATTGTTACGGCAATTCTGTGCGGTATTCTGTACTGGCTGGCAGAAGCGAACCTGCCTTTTGTCGGTCTTTGGACTTTGCAGCGGCCGCTCGTATGCGGCTTTATCACCGGCTGCTTCCTGGGGGATCCGGTTACCGGCGCCGTAGTCGGCGGCACCATCAACCTGGTTTACCTGGGCTTCATCTCGGCCGGCGGTTCGATGCCGGCGGATATGGCGCTGGCAGGTGTTCTCGGCACCGCATACGCCATCACCGGCAATCTGGACGCAAACACCGCGCTGGCCATCGCAGTTCCGCTGGGCCTGCTGGGCACCATCGTTTGGTATCTGCGTATGACCATTGACTCGGTATTCGTACATATGGGCGACCGCTGGGTCGCACAGGGCAAGTTTAATCACCTGTACCTGTCCAATGTTATTTTACCTCAGATTTTCTCGGCTGTCATCTGTGTTGTTCCGTGTACGCTGGCTGCGTACTTCGGCGCAGACTACATCCAGTCGTTCATCGAAATGTGCGCGGGCAAGCCGCTTCAGATCTTTGAGATCATCGGCGGTCTGATGCCTGCCCTCGGTATTGCAATCACCCTGCAGTACATCTTCAAGGGCGAAGCCCGTATCTTCTTGTTCCTGGGCTTTATGATCTCGACCTGCTTCGGCCTGACCCTCATCCAGCAGGGTATCATCGGCCTGATTGCAGCTCTGATCTACATCCAGGTAACCGACAATGCCGCTCCGGCGGTTTCGGCGGCAGGTTCTGCCCCGAGCGGAGAGTATGATCCCGATTACGACCCGGATGACGAGTAAGAGAGAGGTAGAGTATCATGACGAATAAAGAGCAAAAGCTGGTTCCGAAGAAGGCGCTGTTCCGTGCCTCCCTCATCTGGGAGACCTGGGTACAGACCTGCTACAACTACGAACGCATGATGGGTATGGCATGTGCCCACACCTTCCTGCCGGTTGTAAAATACCTGTATCCCAACAACAAGGAAAAGCAGATCGATTTGATGACCCGTGAGATGGAGTTCTTCAACGTCCATCCGGAGTTCGGTTCCTGTATCCTCGGTCTGGCCATCTCGCTGGAAGAAGAGAAGGCCATGGGCAAGGACATCCCGAATGAGTTCATCACCAACATCAAGACCTCGCTCATGGGCCCCTTGGCCGGCGTGGGCGACACCATTTGGCAGGGCGTTCTGATCCCGATCCTGCTGGCGCTGTGCATCGACATTACCCGTTCGGGCAGCGGCAACATCTGGGGCGCGATCATCTACGCGGTCGCGATGTTCTTCATCACCTACATCTTCTCGTACGCAAACTTCATGTTCGGCTACCATGCTGGTAGTGACGCGATCATGGATTTCCTAGAACGCGGCATCCTCAACAAGCTGCTCAAGGGCGCATCCATCATGGGCTGCATGGTTATGGGCGGTCTGATCGTAAACTACGTTAGCGTAAGCTGTGGTATCAACATTGTCACGTCAGGCGCCGAATTCTCCCTGCAAGAAAGTCTATTTGACGCCGTCTTACCGAATATTTTGCCGCTCGCAGCCACCATGGGTGTCTACGGTCTGATGCAGAAGAAGTGGACTTCTATCCGCATCATCATCCTGATGGTTGTTATCGGCATCGTCGGCGGTTTCTTCAACATTCTGGTCTAAATTCCATACCGAAAAAACAGGCAGATCCCGAAAGGAGCCTGGCAGCAGTGCGGCGGCTTTCGAGAACGAAAGCCGCCGCTTGTGCTACCAGCACGCGGCTGCATGAAAAAGGAGTCTACATAGTATGAAAGCATTGGTCATGAGCCAGCCGGGACAGGTGTCCCTGCAGGAACTTCCCACCCCGCAGCCTGAAAAAGGCGAAGTGCTGGTGCGTGTACACGCATCCGGCATCTGTGTCAACGATGTACGCGATTATAAGGGCGAGTGCAATTTCAGTTACCCGCGCATTGGCGGGCATGAATTTGCCGGCGAGATCGTCGCGCTGGGCAACGGCGTTTCGCCCGAACAGTTCCCGATCGGCAGCCGGGTAGTTACCTATGTCATCGACAACTGCAACACCTGTTATCACTGCAAAAACGGTTACACCAACGTGTGCCCGGCCTTTGCACACACCACCTGCTACCAGAATCCGGACGGTATCTCGGGCTTCCTCGGCTTTTCGCAGTACGTCATTGCCAAGACCGAGGACGTGTATTTCTGCGGGCAGGACACGCCGTATGAAAAGCTGGCCTTCACCGAACCGCTGGCCTGCGTCATCAACTCGATCGCCCAGTGCGACATCAGCTACGGCGACGACGTGCTGGTCATCGGCGGCGGCACGATGGGTATGCTGCATGTGATGCTGGCCAAGATGCGCGGCGCGCGCGTCATCCTGTCTGAGCCCATGGCCAGCCGGCGCGAAAAGGCGCTTGAACTGGGCGCGCATATTGTAATTGACCCGACCGCAGTAGACGCCGTGCAGGAGGTCATGAAACTGACCGGCGGTCTGGGCGCCCGTGCGGTATTTGATACCACGGCGGTGCCCGCGCTGGCCACCCAGGCCATCGAATGCACCGCGGTTTGCGGCACAGTGGTCATGTTCTCGTCGCTGCACCCGAATAAGCCGGTCGAAGTCGATCTGGGCAAGATCCACTCGACCCAGAAGAAGATTACCGGCGCGCAGAACGGCTCGGTCAAAACCTTCTGGCAGGCTGTGCAGATGATCACCAAGGGACTGTTTGACCCCACCCCGCTGACCGAAGCGATCTACGACTATCACGATTTTGAAGAGGCCATGGCCTGTGCGATGCGGCCGGATACCTTTAAGGTCATCCTGAACATCACCGATTGACCCTATTTTGGAACAGGAGGAACCATTTTTGGCTAGAATGTGCGATCTGTGCGGAAAAAAGACCGGCTGGCGGGCGTTTCACTGTCAGGACGGCGTGATCTGCAAGGACTGTTATAAGATCGTCAGCAACCACTATACCACCACTGTGACCGGAAAGACGCTGGCAGAACTCAGGAAGGATTACCGCCAAAACGCGGCGCCGCTGGACCTGGGAGAGGATGGTTTTCTGACCAGCCGGAAGGTGGGTGGGTTCCTCCTGCTCGACGAAACGCGCCGGAAGTTCTGTATCCCCAGCAACCGGCGCATCACCGGCCAGGTCGCCCGGCCGGAAATCTACCGCTATGAAGATCTGACCGGCTATATGCTGGCCTGCGAGCCTTCTTTGCCGCCCGAGCGGCTGGAAGAACTGGCCGCGAACCCGCGTGAAACGGTCGTCATCGATCGGATGGTCGTGCGGCTGCGCCTGAAAAACGCCGGGGTGCGGGAACTGATCGTGATTCCCTCGCCCGTGCGCTCGTCCAGCTTTGCCTTCCGCCGCGCCTACCGCGCGGCCGGACAGATCTTGCGGGAACTGGAAGAAATCTGTTGATCGGATACAGATGCCGCACAGCGGCATCGGGAAGGAATTTGCATGTTAAGCACACTGACGGATGTTTTAAAAATCGCCGAGGAAAAGCAAATCGCCATCGGCGCCTTCAATACCCCCAACCTCGAGAGCCTGTGCGCGGTGATTGCCGCCGCGGAAGAACTGGACCTGCCGGTCATCGTGCAGTTTGCCCAGTGCCATGAGCCGCTCATGCCGCTCGAAATCATCGGGCCCATCATGGTCGACCACGCGAAAAAGGCCAAAGTGCCGGTCTGCGTCCACCTGGACCACGGCGAAACCATGGACTACCTCAAAACCGCGCTGGATATGGGCTTTACCTCCATTATGTACGACGGCTCCGACCGGCCGTATGAAGCCAATGTGCAGGCGACCTGCCAGGCGGTTCAGCTGGCCGCAGGTTATAACCGCGGTGTCGATGTGGAAGCCGAGATCGGCTCCATGGGCCGCCGCGAATTCGGCGACGGCGACGGCAGCGACGATGACGCCAAGATCTACACCGACCCGGATATGGCGCGCGACTTTGTCGAGCGCACCGGCATCCAGGCGCTGGCCTGCTCGTTCGGCACCACCCACGGCATTTACCTCAAGGAGCCGCGTCTGGACCTGAACATCGTGCGCCAGGTACGCGAAAAGGCGAACGGCATTCCGGTCGTCATGCACGGCGGCTCGGGCGTCAGCCGGGAAGATTTCCAGGAAGCCATCCGCGCCGGCGTACGCAAAATCAACTATTTCACCTACATGGACAAGGCAGCCGGCACGGCGGTCGCCGAGTGGCTGAAGGGCAAGCCGGCGGGTGAGCCGATCTTCTTCTCCACCATGCGCACCCTGGCGATGGACGCCATGAAGCAGGACGTCAAGCGCGCCATGCAGACCTTTGCCATGCAGTAACCCACCGAGAAAGGACCAAAATCCATGAATGCAAAACAAATGGCCGGTTATGAGGCCGCCAAATACGTCAAGGACGGCATGCTGGTCGGCATCGGCACCGGCTCGACCGCCTATTACCTGATCGAAAAGCTGGGCCAGCGGATGAAGGAGGAAGGGCTGCACATCCAGTGCGTGTCCACCTCGGACGCTTCCACCGAACAGGCCAAGAGCCTGGGCATCCCGCTGCTCGACACCAACGATGCCCCGGTGCTCGACATCTGCATCGACGGCGTGGACGAAGTCGACCCGGCGTTTAACGGCATCAAGGGCGGCGGCGGTGCGCTGTTCCGCGAAAAGATCGTGGCCATGAGCGCCAAGTACAACATCTGGATTTGCGACGACTCCAAGCGCGTGGAAACCATCGGCGCGTTCGGCCTGCCCATCGAAGTGCTGCCCTTTGGCTATAAGCACGTGGTGCGCAAGCTGGAAGAGGCGGGCTTTACCTCCCGTCTGCGCATGAAGGACGGCGCGATCTACGAAACCAACAACCACAACTACATTCTGGATACCGGCTACACGAACACCCGCTTTGGCACCGACTACAAGGCCATGGAAGCCTTTGTGAGCGGTCTGCTGGGCGTGCTGGAAACCGGGTTCTTCCTGAACACCACCGACCTGATCATTTCGGCCGGGGAAAATGGTGTGACCACCATTGAAAACAAGAATAAAGCATAAAAGTAACCGGACCGTATCATTCTACGGTCCGGTTTTCGTTTATGCGGGATATTTTTCGGCCAGACGGCGCAGCCGCGCCAAATGCGCGTCCTGTACGCCGGCCGCCTTGGCCTCTTCTTCAAACTGCCGGATGCGCTGCTCGATGCGCGCAAGCGCTTCGGACGGCAGGTTCTTCTCGGCAAAGGGGAAGAGCACCTGATTTTCCTTTTCCAGATGCCGCAGCAGCAGATTCGCATAGCCGGTCGCTTCGGCGACGATGTCCAGCTTGTCCATGGTGTTGGGATTTGCTTCGTAGCGGTCCAGCGCCGCTTCCAGATTCATCACATGCAGACGGCCCAGCTCATGCTCGACCAGCATGCCGTGCTGCACCAGATTGACCGCCACCGGGCCGAGCGCGTCCATCATCTCGCCAAAGAGCAGTTTTTCCTCTTTGCCATGATGGTGCTGGTCGGCATATTCGCGGATAAAGACGATCATGTCGCGGAAATCGGCGGGGTCCACCGGCGCGCCATCCAAGATGGCGCAGCAGGCGCGGCGGACAATGCCGGTAAAGGTGCGGACATTTTCATGTTCCTCCACCAGAACTTCAATACCGTACATACGGGACTCCTTGTATTATAGAGTAGTAGTTATTAGAGCCCCTCTCCAAGGGCTGTGCTACACTGTAAGGGATGCTGTGGATTGGTTGGCGGCTCCTACCACAAGATGGTTCACGAAAGGTTCCAACCACAGCCCCTTACAATTTTGTTAATCAGTTAAATACCGCCAGACGGTTTATGTGGAACAAGGCTACAAAAGTAAGGTGTACTGTGGATACAGCATCACATATTTTCTCTGGAGGTATTTGTTATGGTAGTTTCTGTTGGCATTGATGTCTCAAAAAACAAGCATGATTGCTTCATTGTAAGCTCAGAGGGTGAAGTCCTGGCGGATGTTTTTACTATCCCTAACAACATGGACGGTTTTGATGCTCTACTGGAAAAAATTCGAGCTTGTACTACACCGCAGGACAAAATAAAAGTAGGGCTTGAGGCAACCGGGCATTACAGCTACAACATTCTTGGGTTTCTTCTGGACAACGGTCTGGCCACCTATGTCTTGAATCCCCTACGCACGAACCTCTACCGGAAAAGTCTCAGCCTGCGAAAGACCAAGACCGACCGTGTAGATGCTCGAACCATTGCTGCTATGCTGTTATCCGATGTGGGCCTCAAACCCTACACGAATACAGCATATCACAACGAGGAACTAAAGTCACTCACCAGATACCGTTTTGACAAGGTGAAAGAACGAGCAAAGCTGAAAAGCTCAATTTCCAGACTGGTTTGCATTCTCTTCCCTGAACTGGAGAAGCTGGTGTCCTCTCTCCATTTGGCGACTGTCTACGCTCTGCTGGAAGAGTTTCCAGGTTCCAAACAGATTGCCAAGGCACACCTGACAAGGCTCAAAACCCTTTTGGGAAACGCCTCCAAAGGTCGCTACGGTCGGGATATGGCTGTTACTATCCGGAGCGCTGCTCAGAATTCTGTTGGGTCCTGTATGCCTGCCAAATCCCTGGAATTGCAACATACCATCCGGCTTATCCGTGAATTGGATGCTGAGATCGCTGAAATCGAGGCTGAAATTGAGACAATGATGGACAAGATACAGTCTCCCATTATAACTATCCCTGGCATGGGCTTTCGTATGGCTGCCATGATTCTTGCTGAAATCGGCGACTTCTCTCGGTTTGAGTCGCCGGACAAATTATTGGCCTACGCCGGAATGTCGCCTTCTACTTACCAGTCCGGGCAGCTCAAAAATTGCTATCCCCACATGGAGAAGCGTGGCTCTCGATACTTACGCTACGCTCTTTACAACGCAGCCAAGTATGTCTGTCACTGGGACCCAACCTTTGCTGCTTACCTTGCTAAGAAAAGAGATGAAGGCAAACACTACAATGTCGCACTTTCTCATGCCACCAAAAAGTTAGTTCGTCTGCTGTTTGCCCTGGAAAGATCCAGACAGCCTTATTGCAGCTTGGCGGCCTAATTCCATCTTGTTAGCCTACGCCGGGGTCCCTACGGACCTCTGCTTTGCTATACCTTTCTTGAACTATCTCTTTTCACCACCACCATTCATTTTTGGGGTTGACTTTTAATAGTTAATCTTTCGTTTTAGGCGCGCAGCGCGTCGTTTAAGCGGGCCAGAACGGTGTCGGCTTCCAGACCGTGCACCGCGCAGGCGTCGCGCAGGGCTTCCATCTGGGCGGACGGGCAACCCAGGCAGTGCATGCCGCAGTCCATCAGTACTTCGGCAGCCGCCGGATACTCGCGCAGGATATCGCCGATGCGCATATCAGCCGTCACCGCCGGGGCGGTTTCGCCGAAGAACAGGCGGATGTCGTCCTCGACCGTGCCGATGCCGGCAATGCCGAAGTTGTCGACCAGCACCTTGGCGACATTCGGACTGAGGAAGGCGGGCAGCGTCGGCCCCAGATGGATGTTCTTCACGCCCAGATGCAGCAGCGCCAGCAGGACAATGACCGCTTTCTGCTCGTACCAGGCGATGTTGTAGACGATCGGCAGGTCGTTGATGTCGTCCAGGCCAAAGACTTCCTTGAGCTTGAGCGCAATCACGGCCAGCGAGTAGGAGTCGTTGCACTGACCGGCATCCAGTACGCGCGGGATGCCGCCGATGTCGCCGAGGTTCAGCTTGTTGTACTTATACTTGGCGCAGCCCGCGGTCAGAATGACGGCATCCCCCGGCAGCGCCTTGGCAAAGTCGGTGTAGTAATTGCGGGACCCCGCGCGGCCGTCGCAGCCCGCCATGACGACGAACTTGCCGATAGCGCCCGATTTGACCGCGTCCACGATCTTGTCGGCCAGGGCGAGCACCTGATTGTGGGCAAAGCCGCCCACGATCTCGCCGCGTTCGATTTCCTCGGGCGGCGCGCAGCGCTTGGCGTGCTCGATGAGCGCCGAGAAGTCCTTGGGCTGACCCGGCTCGCCCGGAATGTGCGTGCAGCCCGGATAGCCAGCCGCGCCCGTGGTGTACAGACGGTCCTTGTAGGCCGGGGCGGGCGGCACGATGCAGTTGGTGGTCATCAGGATGGGGCCATTGAAAGAAGCAAATTCCTCCTTCTGTTTCCACCACGCATTGCCGTAGTTGCCGAAAAAGTGCGAGTATTTCTTGAACGCCGGATAATAGTGCGCGGGCAGCATCTCCGAGTGGGTGTAGACGTCCACACCAGAATCCTCGGTCTGCTCGAGCAGCATCTCGAGGTCACGCAGGTCGTGGCCAGACACCAGAATGCCCGGACGAGTGCCGACGCCGATGTTGACCTTAGTGATTTCCGGATGGCCGTACGACTCGGTATTGGCCGCGTCCAGCAGGGCCATGCCCTGCACGCCGTACGCGCCGGTTTCGAGCGCCAACGCGGTCAGATCATCGGCCGACAGGCTGTCGTCCAGCGTCGCGGCCAGCGCACGCTGGAGGAACGCATCCACATTTTCATCGTCGCGCAGCAGCGCGTTGGCGTGCTTGGAGTATGCCGACAGGCCTTTGAGGCCATAGGTGATGAGTTCGCGCAGCGAGCGGATGTCCTCGTTTTCGGTGGACAGCACGCCGACCGTCTTGGCCTTGGCTTCAAACTCGGCCTCGTCTGCCGTCCAGTGAGCGGCTTCGGGCAGCGTATCCGGGTCATTCACCTGCGCGAGCAGGTCGGCCTTGACGGCGAGCGTCTTGTGAATGCGGTCGATGATCGCGGCCTTGTCAAAATTCGCGTTCGTAATGGTGACAAACAGATTGAGGGTAATCAGGTGATTGATGTCGCTGGACACCGCTGCGCCCTGCTCGCGCAGGCGAGTGGTCACGGCCGACAGGCCCTTGGTGACATAGACCAGCAGATCCTGCATGGCGGCCACGTCTGCGGTCTTGCCGCACACACCCGCCTGGGTGCAGCCCTTGCAGCCCGCGGTTTCCTGACATTGATAACAAAACATTTTCGGTTCCATCGTTTCTTCTCCTCTGCATGGGTTTGTTCGATGGTCTTATCCTACCAGATCGGTGTACATTCGTCTGTAACATATGTTACAAAAATAAAAAAATCGCGTCTTTTCGACGCGAAAAAATGGCGGGCCGAAGCCCGCCGGGTTTTTGGATTGATTTAGCCGATGTTTTTTGCTGCATAAGCGGCCTGTACCCGCCGCCCTTTGACAAAGAAATAGCCCAAGCCGCAGCCAACATAGGCCGCAACCGAGGAAAATGCCGCAAAATCGGAGATGCACCAAGCCCAGAGATACGACCCGACCGAGGGGGTAGAGACCGCCGGGTCGGCCGTCAGCGCCGAAAACTGATTGCAAACATTCCAATACAGCGATGGGGTCAAATAATACGCCACCAGCACGGCCAGCAAAAGCAGGCCGCCGAGAACATATTTGGACACCCCGCTTTGCGCAGGACGGATTTCCGCCTTTCGGGCAAAGGATGCCCCCAAGCCGGTGCAGGCCAGGATTTTGACTGCCGCCGCTGCCCCATTCACCGCAAAATTGTCCGCCGGATAGAAGGCCCAGGCGGGCACCTGCAAGAGGAAAAATGTCAGCAGACAGACGCCCAAACACAGAAAGGCAAGGCTACACTTTCGCAGAAGCTTCGGGAATGTCATCGGAATCTCCTCCTCTCGTTTTTATCAATATCGAAACAATTTGCAAAAAGTTTATGCGTTACACCAATTCTTCCAGCGCGGCGCGGTCGGTCAGACGGATGCCCGTCCGCGCGCATTCGATCAGCCCATCGCGCTGCATGTGGGACAGTTCCCGCGACACCGACGGCCGGGCTGCGCCCAGAAAATCGGCCAATGCTTCGCGGTTCATGCCCAGCACCGCCCAGCCGTCCGGCCCGGCGCTGCGCAGCAGCAAACGGGCCAATTTCTGCCGCAGGGTGGCGCACGATAGCACCTGCACCCGCTGGTTGAGGAAATAGGCTTTTTGGGCGAAAATCGCCAGCACATTGGCGACCAGCCGAGCGTGATAGTCCTGCCCATCGGTGCGCAGGATGAAATCCCGCGGCAGGCCGAGCACCCGGGCGGGGGAAGCCGCTTCGGCAAAGTGTTCATAAGGGGTATCGGGCAAGAACAGAAAAACCTCGCCAAACAGTTCGCCGGCCCGGTCAAAGGAGGCGATCACCCGCCGTTCCCCGCTGGGGGTATAGCTGCACACCCGCACCATCCCTTCGAGCAGGATGAGCAGACGGTCGGGCGTGTCACCCGGCCGGAAAATGACCTGTTCCCGGTCATACGGGGTGGTGACCGCCTGGCAGCAGGCCAGGCAATCTTCGATTTCCCGGACCGACAGGCCGGCAAAGAGCGGGCAGGAGAGCAGTTGCTGTTCCATGGGCAGGACCCCCTTTCTACTCTTTTAGTATACCACAAAAAAGCCGGGCAGACGCCCGGCTTTTGCGATTTATTTGAGGAAAGGTGCGCAGCACTCCGCGCCCATTTTGATAACCTCCTCGGCGTCCATGTCCCAGTATTCGGGGCGGAACAGCTCCAGACACGCCGGGCCATCGTAGCCCGCGTCCATGACCGCCTTGCTGATCTCGGCGACCGGGATGCAGCCCTTGCCGGGCATGATGCGATGGCAGTGATCGAGTACGCCGAACGGCAGGTCCTCACAGTCGTTGATGTGATAGACAAACAGTTTTTCCTTGGGTACCTTACGGATAAAGTCCACATCCGCGCACTTGTCGTGCATGTAGAAGTTGATGCAGTCGACCGTCAGGCCCACGCTGTCGCGATTGACTGCCTGCACGATTTCCAGAGCCTGCCGCAGCGAATTGCAGCACCAGCGGCGGTCACCGATGGGCTCAAACGAGCAGCACACGCCGTAAGGCTCGGCGATGTCGGCCAGCTTGTTTAACACCTCGACCGAGTCTTCAAAGACTTCCTTTTCGGTTTTGGTGCTGTATTCGTCCGTCATGGTGGGCACGACGATCATGTACTTGTTGCCGATGGCCTGGGCGACTTCACAGCCGAAGGTGAACAGCTCGACGAGCTTTTCCCATTGCTCCGGGGTGCGGAAGTTGATGTCCTCGATGGAGTTGAAGGCAAAGGGCTTTAAGTGGCTCTTTGCAAAAAAGGCCTTGAGGTCATCGATGGTATGGGTCTTGAAATACTCCTTGAGCATGTCGAGCCGCAGTTCGATGTAGTCATAGCCATATTTTTCGCAAAGCTCGAGGTCTTTTTCGACCGAGGAATTTTCCTTGCAGGTCGCTTCGTTGAATCCGAGTTTCAGCATCTTGAGGGGCCTCCTTTTCTGTTCTTCCGGACCGGCCTGCCGCCGGGCCCGCTTCTCTGCCCTTATTGTAGCACAAGGCCAGGGGAAAAGACAGGCTGCCCGGCCAAAACCGCAAGGATTTGAAAGTTTCGGGGCACAAAAAAGCCAGCGCCCGCAAGTGGGGCGCTGGCAGAGGAGAAATTATCGCAGCATTTCGCTGTGGTTGACAACCTGTTCGTTGTAGAGGAACAAAACATCCTTGCCGGTGAAGTCCACATACTGCGGCAGCAGCGAGCTTGCCATGTAGCGGATGTCCACCAGAGTAATGGTATGATACTGCTCGATGAGCAGGGGAGCCAGGCTGCATGCGAACGAATCGCGGAAGATGACCAGATCCTTGCCGTCTTCGGCTGCCGGATTGGTGATGGTCAGCAGCGGGGTCGGGCCGGACAGGAACAGATCATACGGCGAATCGGACGACAGTGCCGCGGTGTCATACACCTTGGTAAAGTCGGGCTTCTGGTAGTTGTCCACCGTCGCGCCGTCGATGACGTCGCTGGTCAGATAGGTCAGCGTTTCGGACGGGAAGCCTTCCTTGTTGTAACCATGCTGGCCGGTGAAGTTTTCCACCGTGTTGGCGGTCATCTTGGACAGGTCAGCCGAGAAGCCCATGGCGTCGCCCAGACGGTCCACAACCTCCTGCAGCTTGTCCTGCTTCCAGTGCGGGTCGGTCACGCAGTAGTCGGTCAGCTCGAGCGCACCGGTCAGGTCGATCTTCTTGGCGCTCTGGATGCCTTCGTCGAGCATCTTGTTCATGGTGTCGTAATCAAACGGGGTTTCCAGACGGTCGTTGACAAAGTATGCCTTGCTCGGTACGACCGCATAGTAGATGCTGTTTGCGTTTTGCAGATAGGTTTCCGACAGGCTGTCCACCTTGTCGGCAAAGCGGGTGATGGAATCCGGGCGCAGCTCGCCGATGAAGTCCATGTAATAGCCGTCTGCCTGGATCAGGCCGTTTGCATCCGGCTTGAGCTTATCTTCTGAAGGGGTCTCCGGATTTTCCGGGGTTTCTTCCGACAGGTCAAGCGCCAGGAAGCTGTCCGCGATGGCCTGCGAATATTCTGCATCCATAGCCAGCAGGATGAGATTGCCCTGGTTGACGACAACAACGTCTTCCGGGTCTACGCCCACGCAGATCCACTTCTGCGGGTTGACCGACGTACGGATGGTCTCCATCAGCTTTTCGACATCCACGCCGTCCTTAGCGCGTACCAGGCAAACCGAATGGGCAACCGAGCTCATCAGGGCATCCGAGCCGATTGCTTCCTGTACATCGTCCAGATTCTTCAGCCCCAGGTAATATTCCGAATTTTCAGTGGTGATGCGGGTGTTGGAAACTGCCGGCATTTCGGCATCGACCCCAGCATAGACGCGGGCCATGATATCTTCCAGCGAGCCCTTTTCGGCGACAACGCCCAGACCGTCGAGCATCTGGACGCACTCGGCGCGGGTGATCTGTGCCAGCGGGCGCAGGGTGCCGTCCGGATAGCCATTGACATAGCCCTTTTCCACAAAGCCGGAAACCGCGGTCACCGCGTAATCGGATACCTGCGCCGCATCGGTGAACTGTGCCAGACCGTCAGCGCCCGAACCGGAAACCGTGAAAGCGCGGCCAGCCATGGTCATCACGTCCTGGCGGGTGATGTAAGCATCCGGGTTAAAGGTGGTATCCTCTGCGATAATGCCCAGAGCGACCAGCTTCATAACCGGCTCGTAGAACCACTGACCTTCGGTCACGTCGGTAAAAACCGCGTCGCCGATGGTGGCGTCCTTGGAAACTACATTGGCCAGCAGGGTGGCAAATTCGGCGCGGGTCATCGCGCGGTCGGGCTGGAAGGTACCATCCTCATAGCCGCTGATCGAACCGGCATCCAGCCACTTGTTGATGGTTGCTTCGGCCCAGTGGCCGCTGATATCGGTTGCTGCATACGCCGGAACCGTGCCCAGCAGCGCAAGCGACAGCGCCAGCGCTGCCGGCGCAGTAAAACGTCTTTTCTTTTGCATCGTCATTGCTCTCCTTTATTCCTTTTTTTTCAGGACTCCTGACCATATAGACGCAGCAGTCGCAGGAAAGTTCCCACTGCTTTGTCTTTTTTTTATGAAAACAAGGTATCAACCCAGACAGCGCTGTGATACAATAAAAGAAAAAAGTTTAGCAGGAGGCAAAAGAAGTTTGGGTTCTTTCAAAGAATATTTCACGTTATTCAGTACGTTTGCCCGTATCGGCGGGCTGACATTTGGCGGCGGATATGCCATGCTGCCCATGCTCCAGCGGGAAATCGTCGAACATTATGGCTGGGCCACCGAAGAAGAACTGGCCGATTATTACGCTATCGGCCAGTGCACGCCAGGCATTATTGCGGTCAACACCGCCACATTTATCGGCTACCGGCGGCGGGGCATCCTCGGCGGCATCGTGGCGACGTTGGGCGTGGTGTTCCCGTCCCTGGTGATTATCGCGATCATTGCCGCCTGCTTGCAGAACTTTGCCGATTATCCGGTCGTGCAGGATGCCTTTGCTGGCATCAGCGTGTGCGTCTGTGTGCTGATTTTTAACGCGGTGCGCAAGCTGTGGAAAAAGTCGGTCGTCAATCCGGGCGCCCTGGCGATTTTTGCGGTCGTATTTTTAGGTGCGATGTTCACCGGTCTGTCGCCCGTGGTGCTGGTCATCGCGGCCGGTCTGGCAGGCGTTTTGATGCGCGGGCTGCGCTATCGGAAGGGGGAATGAGCATGCTCCTGCTGCGACTGTTTTATGAATTTTTCAAGGTCGGTCTGTTCTCGGTGGGCGGCGGTTTGGCGACCTTGCCGTTTCTCTATGCCATGGGCGAAAAGACCCAGTGGTTTACCCACACCGATGTGACCAATCTAATCGCCATCAGCGAATCCACCCCCGGCCCCATTGGCGTCAATGCGGCCACCTATGTCGGCTTTTTGACCGACGGTCTGCCGGGGTCTATTGTGGCAACACTCGGCCTGATTACACCGGCCATTATCGTGATTTTGCTCATATCGCAGGTTTTGGAGCGCTTTCGGCACAGCACGCTGGTGGACAATGCGTTTTATGGCCTGCGTCCGGCGTCCACGGCGCTGATTGCGTCCGCCGGTCTGCTGGTCGCCAAAACCACGTTTTTGGCGGGCATGGCCGTGCGCTGGCCGCAGGTCGCGCTGGCGGCGGTCTTGCTGGTCGCTACCCAAAAGACCGACTGGCATCCGGTTATTTATATCGCCTTTGCCGCGGTGGTGGGCGTCGTTTTTCATCTGGGCACATAAAAAAAAGAAACCAGGCAGTCCGCCTGGTTTCTCTTTTTTTATTCCTGAATGCCCGGGATGGTGGGCAGCGACGCAAAGCCACGTTCCAGATCTTCGTCGGTGGGGATGTAGTCCTGCATGATGCCTTCTCGGTAAGCCGAGTAAGCGGTCATATCGAAATAACCGGTGCCGGTCAGGCCGAACAGAATAGTCTTGGCTTCGCCCGATTCGCGGCAGCGGATGGCTTCGTCCATAGCCGCACGGATGGCGTGTGCCGATTCCGGAGCGGGCAGAATGGTTTCCTTCTTGGCAAAGTAAACGGCTGCTTCGAATACTTCGGTCTGCTTGACCGAGGTGGCCTCCATATAGCCGTCGTGATACAGCTTGGACAAGATCGGGCTCATGCCGTGGTAACGCAGGCCACCCGCATGGTTGGCCGAGGGCACGAAGCCAGCGCCCAGGGTATACATGCGCGCCATGGGTGTGACCTTGCCGGTGTCGCAGTAGTCGTACGCATAGCGGCCGCGGGTGAGCGACGGGCAGGAAGCCGGTTCGACCGCGATGATGCGCGGGTCAGCCTTGCCGGTCAGCTTATCCTGCATGAAGGGTGCAATCAGGCCGCCCAGATTGGAGCCGCCGCCCGCGCAGCCGATGACGATGTCCGGATATTCGTCCAGAATCTCCATGGCTGTCTTGGCTTCCAGGCCGATGATCGACTGGTGCAGCAGCACCTGATTGAGCACCGAACCGAGCACATACCGGCACGAATCGGTATGGGTTGCCTTTTCGACGGCTTCCGAGATGGCGCAGCCGAGCGAACCGGTGGTGTTCGGGTCCTTGGCCAGAATCTGGCGGCCGATTTCGGTGGTCATGGACGGGGACGGGACAACATTGGCATCAAACACCTGCATGATGGCCTTGCGGAAGGGCTTCTGCTCATACGAGCACTTGACCTGGAAGACGTCCAGTTCCAAGCCGTAGTATGCGCAGGCTTCGGCCAGAGCCGTGCCCCACTGGCCGGCGCCGGTCTCGGTGGTCAGGCGCTGGATGCCCTGCTGCTTGGCATAATACGCCTGGGCGATGGCCGAATTGAGCTTGTGGCTGCCCGAGGTGTTGTTGCCTTCGAACTTGTAATAGATCTTCGCCGGGGTATCGAGCGCCTTTTCCAGGTTGTATGCGCGGATGAGCGGCGAGGGACGGTAAATCATGTATTCTTCGAGGATGTCGGCCGGAATGTCGACGTAACGGGTCTCGCCGTCGAGTTCCTGATGGGCCAGCTCTTTGCAGAAGATGGGATACAGTTCTTCTTCGGTCACCGGCTTGCCGGTGGCGGGGTTCAGCATGGGGTCGGGCTGCTCGGGCATATCAGCGCGCAGGTTGTACCACTGGCGCGGCATCTGGTCTTCGGTCAAATACAGTCTGTGCGGAATCTTCGGCATAATGATCGCTCCTTTATCGAAAAAACTTAAAAAGGCTTCTGTCCCATGATTCTGGGACAGAAGCCTCAATACTCTTCTGCGGTGCCACCCGGATTGGCGCAAAGCGCCCACTTTGGCCGCGTACAAAATACGCGCCCCTCTGGTAACGGGTGGGGAACCCGGCGCAGATACTCGGAAATATTTCCTTTCGCCTTGCCCTCCAAAGTCCATTCACACCGGCCTGCACCTGCCACAATTCCACCATCTGCGGCTCTCTAAAAGGACAGCTTCCGGGCTACTCGTCTTTGTCAACGGTTTTGCCTTATGGTGCTATTATAGGCGCTGCTTTCCACTTTGTCAAGCGAAAGTGGGAAAACTTTTTGTGCGGGAAAGATGGCGGGAGGGCTTTGCACACCAGCCCAAGCTATGATACCATAAAAGAAAACGCAAGATAGGAGGGGACCGATATGGCGGGTTCGCTGCGGGTAAAACCGCTGCGGTTGGCGGCGGGACAGACGCAAAATGACGTAGCTGGTCTGCTGGGCGTGAGCCGGGAAGCGTATTCGATGTACGAATCGGGCAAGCGGCAGCCCGGACTGGAAGCGCTCGACATTTTGGCAGCCCATTTCCGGGTTTCGGTCGATTATCTCATCGGGCGCAGCGACTGCCCGGACCTGGCCGAGCCACTGACCGACGAAGAACGCACGCTGCTGGCCGGCTTCCGCGCACTGGATGCGCGCGGGCGGCGCACCGTGCAGGGCCTGCTGGAACTCGAAAAAAATTTGCCAAATTTGCCCGAACACGGCTGATTTTCGGGTGCATAGCGGTGGAAAAAAGGGACAAACTAGCCTTGTGCAATCGTTGGCCCGCTGCGGCGGGCACTGCAAAGGAGGCCATCCCCATGAAACTCAACCGCACCGAATATCAGTACATGCTCAAGAAAGAATCGCCGCCGTCGCCGCTCGGACGGGACATGCTGCTGGCCGGACTGATCGGCGGCCTGATTTGTGTGGTGGGCGAAGCGGTTTCGACGTTCTATAAAACGCGCGGACTGGACACCGAACAAAGCGCCGCAGCGACCGCCATCACCATGGTCTTTTTGGGTGCGCTGCTGACCGGTCTGCACCTGTATGACAAGATCGCCAAATACGCGGGCGCGGGCACGATTGTCCCCATCACCGGGTTTGCCAACTCGGTCGTCTCCCCGGCCATGGAGTTTAAAAGCGAAGGTTTGATCCTCGGCATGGCGGCCAAGCTGTTCACCATCGCCGGACCAGTGCTGGTGTATGGCATTTCAGCCAGCGTGATCTATGGTTTTATTTTGTTCTTTTTCTCCTAAAAGAGCCCCTTTGGGCTCTTTTTTTGTTTGGAAACATAAAAAAGGGACCGGCAAGACCGGTCCCTTAGGGAAACTCGAAATTCAGGCACGCAGCCCGGAAACGAAATTTTGCAGGCGCTCATAGGAGCAGATGCTGTCCGCGTGCAGGATGACTTCACCCTGTTCGCGTTCATTGAGCGCCAGATAGTATTCTTTGGCGCGCGGCTCGGCTGAAAGCAGGCTCTGCACGCAGTCGTACAGTGTTTCCTCGCGGGAAGAAATGGGTTCCATCTGTTCATCACCTCGAGGATAGTATATGCCTGTCCGCTTTTTTTATGCAGCGATTTACAGCGCTTTGCGCATCCAGATATGCGGGCAGCCTTCTTCGTCGAAGGGCGCACCGTGGGGCTGATAGCCCTGTTTTTCATAAAAACCCTGGGCGCGGATCTGTGCGGCCAGCGCCGCCTGGGTTCCGCCCGCCTGCGCGATCTGCTCCTCGGCAGCGCGCAGCATGGCAGCGCCCAGTTGTTGTCCGCGATGGGTCCGTACCACGGCCAGACGACCGATGGCATGACAGCCCTGTTCCGGGTTCCAGTAATACCGGCAGGTCGCGGTGGGGGTATCCTGCAAAAACAGGACCAGATGCACCGCCTCGCGGTCGGTGCCGTCAAACTCCTCGGCAAAGCCCTGCTCATCGACAAAGACCGCCTGCCGGATAGCCACCGCCTCCGGCGGAAGGGTGCGATAAGACCGGATGGTCATCGATTAGCGCTTGTTGGAACGCTTCCAGATGTTCATCTTTTCAGCGTCTGCGATGAGCTGTTCGCGGAAGTCCGGGTGCGCGATAGAGATGAGCGCTTCAGCACGCTCCCAGGACGACTTGCCCTTGAGGCATACCATGCCGTACTCGGTTACGACATAGTGGGTTGCCGAACGGGTATCGGTGACGATCGAGCCATTGGCCAGCGTCGGACGGATACGGGATGCGATGGTGCCGTCCTTCTGCTTGAAGGTGGATGCCAGGCAGATGAAGCTCTTGCCGCCCTTGGACAGGTATGCGCCCATGACGAAGTCCAGCTGGCCGCCGGTGCCCGAGATCTGCTTGGTGCCTGCGGATTCGGCGTTTACCTGGCCGTACAGGTCGATGTCAACCGCATTGTTGATCGAGATGAAGTTATCAATGCCCGCAATGACATGGACATCGTTGGTGTAGTCAACCGGGACCGATGCACATTCGGGGTTATTGTCCAGATAATCGTACAGCTTCTGGGTGCCGGCAGCGAACGCGTATGCCTGACGGCCGCGGTCGATGTTCTTATGACGGCCGGTGATCTTGCCTGCCATCGCGATGTCGACAAACGCATCGACATACATTTCGGTGTGAACGCCCAGATCCTTCAGGTCAGAGTCTGCAATCATCGCGCCGATGGTGTTGGGCATACCGCCGATGCCGAGCTGCAGGCAAGCACCGTTCGGGATTTCGGGCACGATCAGTTCGGCAACCTTGCGGTCTACGTCGGTTGCCGGGATGGAGCCCATCTGCGGCATACCCGGGTTGTCGCCTTCAACAATGCCGGTCACTTCGGAAACATGGATGCAGTCCTCCATGCCGCCCAGGCAGCGCGGCATATTGGTGTTGACTTCGACATAGATCTTGTCCGCTACGTCGCAAATTGCGCGCAGGTGGGAAGCCTGCGGGCCAAAGCTAAAGAAGCCGTGCTCGTCCATCGGTGCAACCTGCAGGAACGCAACGTCTACGTGACGGATGTTTTCGCGGTAGAAGCGCGGCAGTTCGGAATAACGCATCGAAGCATAGAAACCAGCACCGGTGGAGATGAACTTGCGTTCAATGCCCGACATGTGCCAGGAATTCCAGGTCATGTGCGCTGCCGGGTCCTCGATCTTGTAGATCTCGGGCACGCGTATCAAAACACCGCCGCGGAAGTTGACGTCGGTCAGTTCGGGCAGCCGCTTGGCCAGTGCCTTGTCGATCGCGTCCGGGGTGCCAACGCACCAACCGTAATCGACCCAGTCACCCGATTTTACGACCGCAGCAGCCTCGTCGGCGGTGGTCAGTTTCTGGCTGTATAAAGCTTTGTAATCCATGGGAAACTCCTCCTCATTCTTCTAAAATAACCGTTTTGTCAAAATTATATCAATGTAAGCGGGCAGCGTCAAGCGGGCGGGGCCGCCAAAACCAAATTTACGCAACATGTACACATTTTCCATGCGGGATTTGACCAAAAAGCAAAAGAAAAGTGTGATAAACCACGAACATTCGGAAAGGTGAACAAATAAATGGTATTGAATTGCAACTATGAATGCGATACAATCAAAAAAAGGAAGGAAGTGAAATATATTCAAGAATAAAAATGTAGTAACTTTTCAGAGTATAAAGAGGAGAGCGAGTTTATGCTAAGAAAAGTTATCTCTGGCCTGTTGATTATGACGATTCTATCGTCAAATTGTGCGATGGCAGTTTCCGATACCCAGGGACAAGAACCGGATTCGGCGACTCCGATTGAATTGGTGGAGTTTGTACGTGATGATTCAATTCCTGTACCTTATAGCTTGGATGAAATCAATTATTCGTATGAAGACTTGCGAAGAGTAGCAGTAGAGGACAACCAAGTTGGCGTATTACCTGGAGATATCATACAGTACAATAAAGAGTTATTGTGGGATCTTAACATTTCTGGTATGGAAGAAGCAGGGGAAATCACAAAATATAAGGATAATATCATCATAGGGTATATGACAGCAGAAAGCTATATAACGGCGACATATTATCCAAATGGTGATTATGAAATCTATGCAAAGCCCTTAGAACAACCGGAAGAAAATACTGTGATTCAGGTGGAAGAATGCAGAAACGGAGTAGTCGACCGCTATTTTTTGCGAAAACAAGTCACAATAGAGGATGATTCCGCTGCGGTTGCAGCATGGGCGAAAGGGGTGGCTTGTATCCTGCTGGTTTTGGCTATTACAAAAGAGAAGATAAATGGGAGGCTTATCAATAACAAAGGGTGAATGACATGAGAAAAACATGCAACTGGAAGTTCCTCATTGGGATATTCGCTCTTTTGGGCGCGGGATGCAGCCCGGCGTCGCAGGTGGCCGCACCTGGGCAGAATGCGTTGGAAAATACCCCGTTTTTTGCTTGGATGGAAGGCTATATTGCCCTAGCCGAAGGGGAAGAGTGGTCGCTGATGCTCACCTCGTTTCGTCCAGAGGGAACCAAAGACCCTGCACTTGAGCAGGCGAGCGCGGTCGAACTCGTGTTTGAGGATGACTTTTGCCCGATAGAAGTGATCGATGCCGAGGTGGTCGAACCGGGGGCACCGGCTCAGCAGGATGGTATGGTATTTGACGGATTGAGCCTGACGCTTTCGGCGGCGCAGCAGGGTACAGCGGCCTGCGAAGAGGTGATTTTGCATCAGCCCGATGGGAGCGAGGTACACCGCAAGATCGGCCGTCTGGTTTTTGATGTAGGCCCGGTCGAGCCGGAAACCACCGCGCTCGATACCTATCCCGGGCCGGCGGTCGCGACTTCTTCGGACAGCCTGGTCTATACCTGGGATAAAGAGGACAAAAACGCGGTCATCACGGCGATTCAGTACGGGGAAGATTTTGTGATTACCTCGGCCGAGCAGATTGCAGACAGCGAGCCGGAAGCAAACGGGCTTCCAGCATCTGGCCGCATTGCCCTAGATGCGTACGATGCTCCCTATCTCTATATCAAGGCGAAAATCACAGTACAGGATGGAGCAGGAACGCACACCGAATACGCCAGGGGTTGCTACTGCGGCACCGATTTTGATGCGGATGACATCGCAGCATCCCGAGAGCATAATGCAGCCTCTTAAAAAACGCATAACAAAAGCCTTCCCGATTTGGGAAGGCTTTTTGCATTTACGCCAAAATGGTGTACCCGTTTTTGCGCAGCACGTCCAGCAGGCGCTTGCCGTGCTCCTTGCCGCCGACCTCGCACACCACATGGATGATGGCGTCGCCGATGTCCAGATCGGCCTGTACACGGTCGTGGTTGAAGAGGATCACATTGGCATTCTGCTCGGCCACCAGATGCGCAAACCGTTCGAGCGAACCGGGCGCATCGGGCATAATGGTCGAGAACTTCAAATGACGGCCGCGGGTGACCAGACCCTTTTCGACCACCTTGTGGATGAACGACACGTCAATGTTGCCGCCCGACAGCACACAGCACACCTTTTTGCCGCGGATGTCCACCTTGTGGTTGAGGACAGCGGCCAGCGGGGCAGCGCCCGAAGGCTCGACCACCTGCTTGGTGCGTTCGAGCAGCAGCAGGATGGCGCCCGCGATCTCGGAATCGGATACGGTGACCATCTGGTCGACGTACTGGTTGATGTAAGCCATGGTCTTTTCGCCCGGGGTCTTGACCGCGATGCCGTCGGCGATGGTGTGCACCGAGGTCGAGGGCTGGACCTTGTCCTTGCCGAACGATGCGACGATGGCGTTGGCGCCTTCGGCCTGAACACCGATGACCTGAATGCGCGGATTGATCTGCTTGATGCAGGCCGCAACACCCGAAATCAGGCCGCCGCCGCCCGCCGGGACAAAAATCATATCGACAGTCGGCAGGTCGGACAAAATCTCCAGCGCGATCGTGCCCTGTCCGGCCATGACATCTTCGTCGTCAAAGGGGTGGATGAACTCCGCGCCCTCCTGCTCGACGATCTCACACGCCTTGGCATAAGCTTCGTCGTAGATGGAGCCGTGCAGCACGACCTTGGCGCCGTAGCCTTCGGTGGCCGACACCTTGGCGATGGGCGTCGAACGCGGCATCACGATGGTCGCCGGGACGCCGATCTGGCTGGCTGCAAAGGCCACGCCCTGCGCATGGTTGCCGGCCGACGACGCAACGACTGCCGACAGACCGCCTTCTTCATAGCGCTTCATGATTTTATTGTACGCGCCGCGCACCTTAAACGAACCGGTTTTCTGCTGGTTTTCATATTTCAGATACACTTCCGCCCCCGACATTTCCGAAAAGGTCTTGGACGAGGAAAGCGGAATGGTATGGATCACATTTTTCAGACGGCCGGCCGCCGCCTGGAAGTCGTTGACGCTTAACATGACGGTTTCTCCTTTTTAACTTTCAATTCCATATAAATATAGCATGCATGCACAAGGAATGCAACGGAAATTGGTTTTTTTCTCGCCCATTGCCACTTGTCAACGGCTCAGGGCGTTGTTATAATAGGATTGACAGAAATTAAACAAACACCTGGGAACAGAAAAAGGAGGGCCTCCTATGGGCGATCTGGAGATCGGCTTTCGCAGCGCAGTCGTCGGCGGATTCCAGCGCGACGATGTGCTCAAATATATCGAAGAGGCCGCGCAAAAACATGCGCAGGAAATCGCAGAACTGAAAGACAAACTGGACAAGGCCGAACAGGACGCCAAGAACCGGGCTGAAAAAGTAGCTGAGCTGACGCAGAAGAACGCCGGGCTGCTCGAGCGTCTGGGCGAGATGACTATGGAGTTGGACAAGGCCAAGGCCGATCTGGACGAGCGCGACCGTTCGCTCGCGCTGGCCGGCGAGGAGTCCACCGTACAAAACGAATGCTACGAGGAGCTGCATACGCAGTATAAGACGCTCGAAAGCGAGTGTGCCCGCCTGCGGGAGCAAAATCAGAAGCTGCAAGCACGGTCGGACGAATATACCGCCGCCCGCGACCATCTGGCCGAGATCGAGCTGTGTGCCCACCGGCGCGCACAGGAACTCGAAGAGCAGGCGCAAAAGCATGCGGCCCAGATCGAAGCCGATGCCGAACGCCGCATCGAGGCCATGAAGCGCGAACTGGAAAACACGCGGCAGGAATACAGCAACACCCTGCGCCGCACCCAGCAGGCCGCCGATGAGGCGCGCCGCCGCACCGAGGAGATCCTCAACCGGCTGGGCAGCGGTTCGGAGACTCCGACCGAAAAAAATCCACCGGCTCCGGCACCCGAACGGCATACGGCTCTGGACGATGTTTTGCGGAGCGTCAAACCGGCGCGCAATGGAGGGAATCCCAATGGCACATTATGATTTACATACAAAAGACCTCAAGGCCATGGCGCCCAAGCTGCGCGCGGGCGATACCGTGACCCTGACCGGTACCTTATATACGGCACGCGATGCCGCGCACAAGCGCATCGTGACCGCCATGCAGGAGGGCACCCCCCTGCCGTTTGATCTGGACGGCGCAGCCGTCTATTATGCAGGCCCGACCCCGGCCAAGCCCGGCCAGGTCATCGGTTCGGTCGGTCCGACCACCTCGGGCCGCATGGACCCCTATGCACCGGCACTGCTCGATGCCGGGCTGTGCTGCATGATCGGCAAGGGTGTACGCGGTCCGGGTGTACTCGAGGCCATGCGCCGCAACGGCGCGGTTTATATGGTCGCGATCGGCGGCGCAGGTGCAGTCAAAGCCGACTCGATCAAGGGCCTGGAAGTGGTCGCTTATGACGATCTGGGCTGCGAATCGGTCAAGCGGCTGACCGTGGAAGGCTTTACCGCCATCGTGTCTATGGACTGTGTGGGCGGCAACCTCTATGAAGAAGGGGTCGCCAAGTACAAAGCGCAAAACGTCTGAATTCCCGTTTTGGGGTCGGGCGATGCAATAGAGAGAGTTTGGAAAGAGAAGGAAGAGTTAAGTTCATGTTGATGAAAGTGGAGGAATGAAAAAGAAGATGAGAACATTTGAAACCGATGTGCAGCTGCTCAAGTATCGCGTACTCAAGGAAGTTGCCATTCGTGCCTTTGACGGCAACCTGATGGAGTCTTATTATGAGATTCCGAAGATCATCTCGCCGGGTCCCAAGGCTACCATGCGTTGCTGCATCTACAAGGAACGCGCCATTGCGCAGGAGCGTGTCCGTCTGGCGATGGGCGGCGACCGCCGCAACCCCAGCGTGATCGAAGTTATCCCGATCGCCTGCGACGAATGCCCGGTTGAGCGCTACACCGTTTCCGAATCGTGCCGCGGCTGTATTTCCCAGCGCTGCATCAAGAACTGCCCCAAGAATGCGATTTCCAAGGACAAAAACGGCCGTGCTGTCATCGATCTGGATGCCTGCATCGAATGCGGCCGCTGCGCCAAGGTCTGCCCCTATGGTGCGATTACCGAGCATGTGCGTCCGTGTGAACGCTCGTGCAAGGTGGGCGCAATTGCCATGAACGAGGAAAAGAAGGCGCAGATCAATCCGGATAAGTGCATCTCGTGCGGCGCCTGTGTATCGGCCTGCCCGTTTGGCGCGGTGATGGACAAGTCGTTCATGGTCGATGCTATCAACCTCATCCACAACGCGGTCGACCGCTTTGGCGAACGCAATTACAAGGTCGCAGCCATCGTGGCACCGGCCATCGCGTCGCAGTTTGAAGGCTGCTCGCTCGGCCAGGTGGCATCCGGTATCCGTGCGCTCGGTATCGACTATGTCGTCGAAGCCGCAATGGGCGCCGATATGGTTGCCGACAAGGAAGCACAGGAGCTGGCCGAAAAGGGCTTTTTGACCTCGTCCTGCTGCCCGGCCTTTGTTTCGTACATCCAGAAGCAGATGCCCGAACTGGCGGACAACATTTCGCACAACCTGTCCCCCATGGCCGAGATCGGCAAGTTCATCAAGATCAATGCCGAAACTCCGGTCAAGACCATCTTCATCGGGCCGTGCACGGCGAAGAAGGAAGAAAAGTGCAAGCCCACGGTCGATATGTGGATCGACTGCGTGCTGACCTTTGAAGAATTGCAGGCCATGATCGACGCCAAGGAGATCAACCTGTCGGATATGGACGAGACCCCGATCAACGATGCGTCCTATTTCGGTCGTGTCTTTGGCCGTTCGGGCGGTCTGACCGAGGCGGTGCTGCAAGTCGCCAAGGAGCGCAACCTGGACTTTGAAGTCAAGGCCGAGATTTGCAGCGGCATTGAAGAATGCAAGGTCGCTCTGCTCAAGGCTAAGGTTGGCAAGCTGGGCAAGAACTTCATCGAAGGCATGGCGTGCCCGGGCGGCTGCATTGGCGGCGCCGGCAGCCTGACCCATGAGCCCAAGAGCCGCATGAAGGTCGACCAGTACGGCAAGAAGAGCCAGCACGAAGGCGTAGAAGACGCCATTGAAAAGTACAAAGTCGGCGTATAAAACAAATAAAACCCGGTATGGGAAACTGGACTGCCCCAGATTGTGCGGACAGTACAAAAAAGAGCCCTGGTAGGAAAGATTGAGTTTTAAGCGGAGAGGCGTCGCGTAAGCGGCGCTTCTCCAGTCTTTAGCTGGATGCGCTCATGGTTGTAAAAGTAGATGTAGCGGTCAATCATTTCATTGGCTTGCGAGAAGGTAGCCGGTTTGTGGCGGTAGATGCACTCTGTTTTGAGGATAGAGAAGAAATTTTCCGCCATAGCGTTGTCATAAGGATTTCCACGTCTTGACATAGACGGCGTAATGCCGTATGTTTGAGTTAGCTCAAAATATGCTTGTGAGGCGTACTGAGCACCCTGGTCGCTGTGGAGCTGCAACTCCGCAGCGACCCTCTTTTTCTCTTGCTTCATTGCCAGACGAATGGTGTCCAGAACCAGATTCACCGTTTGTTCCGTTCCGGTTTTGTAAGCCACAATACTGTTGTCATAGAGATCCCGGATCATGGACAGGTACAGTACGCCCTGCCTGGTGTGGATGTAGGAGATGTCCGTTACCCATTTGCTGTTGGGCTTGTCGGCCTGAAACTGCCTGCTTAGCAGATTCTCGTACTTGTGGAGCTGCTGCCCCATCTGCTGCCATTTCCTGCGTCGGCGGATTTCTGAGAGCAGATCATATTTCTTCATAATTCGCAGCACTGTTTTTGGATTACAGAAAATATTCTGGTTCTTCAGCCATAGACACATCCGCCGGTAGCCGTAGGTGCGGAAGCTGCGTTCCCGCTGTTGTCCAATTAGTTCTGCAAGAGCTGCGTCCTTCTCCGGCTTACCAAGGCGATGGACGAAGGCATAGTATCCGCTTCTGGATACTCCAAAGAATTTGCACATAACTGCCACGGGATACTCTGCTCTGTGACGATATATGATGTGATATTTTACCTTTGCCCTCACTTCCTTCCTATGCAGTGCAGAAAATCCCGCAGCAGTTTATTCTCCATACGAAGTCGCTGGATCTCATGTGCCTGCTCGGTTACAATATCTCTTGGTGCGGCATTTGTTCTTGGCCGCCCTTGGGGCCGCGCAAGGATGCCAGCTTCTAACATACGTTCTTTCCTCCGTTCACGCTTAAGTAGACTTTTTATCACCTGCTTATCCTGAAAACCGTAATATTCTGCAACTTCCCGCTGGGTTTTCCCCGCTGCCAGCATAGCCTTGATTTCTGGCAACAGCACTTGAATGTGTGTGTATTTTCGTTTCTCCATGACAAAACCCCCTGATGTAGTCTATTTTCCTACATCAGGGGGTTTTTGTCACTGTCCATTTTTACTGGACCGGTTCAAACCATACCGGGTTCTTTTTTTATGCTTGCTGCGAACTGTTTAAAAAGCGGAGGTCCACACGATACGCGTGGTACAGCAGCGCATAGGAGATGATTACAGCGATCACTTCTGCGATCGGGAACGCCCACCAAATTGCGGCAAGGCCATACAGGTTGCCGAGCAGCCAGGCAGCGGGCAGGATGATGACCAGCTGGCGGCAGACCGAAACGATCAGACTGGCCATGCCGCGGCCAATGGCCTGGAACATGGTGGAATTGATGATGCCAAAGGCCGAGCAGAGGAACGACCAGCTGATCGTGCGCAGGGCCGGGATGCCGGTGTCCAACAGTTCGGCGGTCGCCGCTGCATTTTTGGTGTCGGCAAACAGCATGAGCATCTGCTCGGGGAGGAACTGGAAGATAATCAGTCCCAGGAACATGATGGCAAACGCTCCGACCAGGGATACGTAATAGGCGCTCATCAGGCGGCTGCGGTTGCGTGCGCCATAGTTGAAGCCCAGAACGGGCAGCGCACCCTGGTTGATGCCAAAGACCGGCATAAAGATAAAGGTTTGCAGTTTAAAGTAAATGCCCAGCACCGAAACGGCGATGTCGGAAAAACGGATGAGGATGATGTTCATGCCCGAAGTCATGACCGACACAACGCTCTGCATGATGATGCCCGGCAGACCGACGCGGTAAATATCCAGCACCGTGGCAGCCTTCCAGCGGAACTCCCGCATACGCACACGCAGGACCTTCTGATGCCGGAAAACGCCCCACAGGCCGATCAGCATACCGATAAACTGGCCCAAAATGGTCGCCAGCGCAGCGCCGACGATGCCAAGCTCCGGGAAGGGCCCAATGCCGAAGATGAGCAGCGGGTCAAAGATGATGTTCACGATCGCGCCCACAAGACCCTGGCACATGGGGATGATCATATTACCGGTCGATTGCTGCACCTTTTCGCACATGACCGAGATCATCAGGAAGATGGACAGGCCGACCGCGATGTGCGAATAGGATACCGCCTGTTCGAGCACGGCTGCCTTGTTGGTGAAGGCCGACAGAAAGGCGCGGCTGAGGAAAAAGCCGATGAGGATAAAGACCACACCGCCAACGACCGAAAGCGCAATGCCGTGTTCGGCGGCACTGTCGGCATCCTCCTGCATTTTAGCGCCCAACCGGCGGGCAATGAGCGAGTTGACACCCACGGCCGTGCCCACCGCGATGGCGATGACCAGCTGCTGGAGTGGGAACACCAGCGAAACCGCCGTCAGGGCATCCTGGGAATACTTTGCCACGAAGATGCTGTCCACAATGTTGTACAGGGCGTTGATCAGCATGGAGATCATCGCCGGCAGCGCCATGGAGAAGATCAGCGGTACCATTTTCATGGTAGCCATTTTGTTTTGCGACGCATCCATAGAAGGAGCCTCCTTTTTTACCAAAGCAAATGGGCGAAAAATCAGGCTGCATCGGAAAAATTTTCCCATGCAGCCGGAAACGCTCCCTCTATTTTAACGAAATCTTTACAAGAATGCAACCATTTTTTTGACGTTACGCCAAGGTTTTTTGGGTTTTTTTCAGAATACTGTCTTGCACCTCGGAAAAGCTGTGCGAAACCAGCCAGTCACTGGCTGCCCGCAGCTGGGCCCGACCGGCAGCATACCGGTCCTCGCACACGCCGCACACCGGAAAACCGGCCTGTTTGGCCGTCTGCGCCGCATAGGGCGCATCCTCAAAGACCAGACAGCGCTCGGGGGAGAGCTGCAACCGTTTGGCAGCATCCTGATAGATTTTCGGGTCGCGCTTGCCTACGCCCACGTCGTCAATGGTCAGTAGAAAATCGAAAAATTCCAGCATCCCGCGGTCACGCAGTGCTTTTTCCGCGTGATGACGGTCGGTCAGCGTGGCGACCGCCATGCGCACGCCCCGTGCGCGCAGCGCGTCCAACAGTTCATAGATGCCCTCGCGCGGGCGGGCCAGAGCCTCATACCGCGCGCAGATGAGCGCATCCATGCCTCGTGCGACCTCGGCAGGCGTCTCGGTGATCTCCGGATACCGGTCGCAGAAATACTGCGCCCCCTGATACTGGGTGCAGGCTTCCAGGGCGGCATAGTCGGTGGCCGTGATGCGTACCCCAAACTTGTCCAGATACCGCTGGGAAAGCTGGTCCCACACCTGCATGGAGTCGAGCAGAGTACCGTCCATATCAAAAATCGCGCCTGCGATCATGCGAGCACCTCCCCGGCCAGGGTGCGCAGGCGCTCGGCCGCCTGCTTGACATCGGGCTGGCCGAATACAGCCGAAATGACGCACAGACCGGCAAGGCCGGTGCCTTTGAGCTGCATGGCATTGTCGGCCGATACCCCGCCGATGGCCACCACCGGGATGGAAACCGCCCGGCAGATGGCGGCAAACTGCTCGATCGGCATGGGCTTGGCGTCGGTCTTGGTGGTGGAGCCGAATACCGCGCCCGAGCCCAGATAGTTGGCTCCCGCGCGCTCAGCCGCCTGCGCCTGCTCGATGGTCTTGGCCGTCGCGCCTACGATGGCGTCCGGGCCGAGCACCCGCCGGGCTTCGGCGATGTCACCGTCCGACGCGCCCAGATGTACCCCTGCGCCGAGCGCCTTGGCCACGTCCAGCGAGTCGTTGATGATGAGCGGTACGCCATAGGCCTGGCACACCGCCTGGATGGGCTTTGCCCGGGCAATGTATTCTTCGGTCGTGACATGTTTTTCCCGAATCTGTACAATGGTCGCGCCGCCTTCAATGGCTGCCCGCACCGCGTCTTCGAGCGGTGCACCATCCAGCCAGGTGCGGTCGGTAATCACATAAAGGGTCAGGTCTTTGGGGTTCATAGATCCACATTCCTTTGCAGTTTTTTTCAGTCGCCGGCGCGGCGGTCCACGAATTCGGCGCTGTATTTGGAGTACATGATCTTTTGTTCGCTGTACAAGCCGCGATAACCGGACAGCATATAGCTGACCGCGATGCACAGCGCAAACAGCGGCAGTCCGGCTCCGCCGAACAGCTCATAGGCCAGCAGAATGGACGAGAGCGGGCAGTTGGTCACGCCGCAAAACACCGCCGTCATCCCCAGTGCACCGGCAAAGCCGGCGGGCAGGCCGAGCAAAGCGCCGTAAAACGTGCCAAAGGTCGCGCCTACAAAGAAGGCGGGCACAATTTCGCCGCCCTTAAAGCCGCAGCCGAGCGTGACCGCGGTAAAGATGATTTTGAGAAAAAAGGCTTCGGGCTGGGCCTGTCCAGCCTCGACCGCCCGGGTGATGATATCCATGCCCGCGCCGTTATAATCGCGCACCCCGGTGAGCAGGGTGAGCAGCACGACCGCCGCGCCGCCCACACAGACCCGCACCCAGGGGCGGGGAATATAGCGGCCGAAAAACCGGGCGGTCACACCAAACACCGTGCACACCAGAATGGACACCGCGGCGCACAAAAGGCCGAGCGCTGCCGCCTGGGCCAGTGACAGGGCGGTCAGGCCGGGCGCACCGGCAAGCGAAAAGGCGGTCGCATGGCCGCCCATGGTACGCACCACCAGGCTGGCTACCAGCGAGGACAGCATGCAGGGAAAGAGCGCGGCATAATACATCACGCCCACGCTGCACACTTCCATGGCAAAGATGGCAGCCGCCAGCGGCGTGCCGAACAGGGCGGAAAATCCGGCGGCCATGCCGCACATCATCAGGATGCGCTCATCCTTGGCATTTAACCGCATGCGGCGGCCGATAAAATCGGAAATCGAGCTGCCCATTTGCAGCGCCGCGCCTTCCCGGCCGGACGAGCCGCCAAACAGATGGGTGATGACGGTCGCCGCGATGATGAGCGGCGCCGTGCGCAGGCGCAGGGGCGCGTTTTCGCGCACCGCGACCAGCACATAATTGGTGCCCGGGTCGCGGGCAAATCCGCACAGGCGGTACAGCCCCCAGATGAGCAGACCGGCCAGCGGAAGCAGATACAAAAGTCCGGGATGGGCCTCGCGGTATGCGGTCGCCCAGTTGACCGCCTCATGGAAACCGCCGCCCACCACGCCGATCAGACCGCCGACGATGCAGGCAAACAGCACCCACTTGGCAAACGACACCACGCGCAGCCGCCAACGTTCGAGCAAGCCGCGCCAAAAATCCAACATGCCGGGGTCCTCCTTTTGTTGTTACACAACCTGATTATAGCACAGCGGCCGGGTCAGGGGAAGGACGTTTCCAGCAGTTCCCGGGTATAGATGCTGGTGGTCACATAGCGCACCGGCTTTTTGGGCGGCCGGTCGTGGGCGAGCAGGGCATACAGCACCAGAATGGCCTCATAGGCCTGGGCGGCAAAGTCCTGCTCGATGACAAAATCGATGTCGCCGCTTTTGAGATAGCGGGTAGCCATGGGCGTCAGATCGTTGACGATCACATGGATTTTGTGCCGGGGACGGGCCTTGCGGATGGCATCGATACAGGCAGGCACATGTTCGGTGCCCATATAGATGCCGCGCAGGCGCGGGTCGGCCTGTAAAGCGTCCCACACCGCCTGATAGGTCAGGTCATAGCGTTCAAAGCATTCGCGCAGGGTCAGCCGCTCCCCGGCCACCCCCAACCCTTCCAGATGGCGGCAAAAGCTTTCCACCCGGCTGCGGTGCGAGCGAAATTCCAGGTTGCCAGTCACGGCTAAAACGGTGTCCTGCGGACCGAGCAGCCTGGCCAACAGTCCGGCAGCTACCCGGCCACTTTTGGCCAGGTCCTGGCCGACATGGCACACCCGGCGGCTGGACGGCAGATCGGAATTGTACGTCATCACCGGCACACCGCGCGCGGCCAGCTCGTCGATTTTGCCGCGCAGCAGCGCGGTGTCGGCTGCATTGAGCAGGATGCCGTCCACCCCGGCGTCCAGCAGCCGGTCGATGCGCTGTAAATATTCGATTTCTGACCGGCTGCCCATGGTTTCCACGGTCAGTTTCAGTTCGCCCGGCCGCAGATACCGCTCGGCCCGGCGGATGCCGCGGGTGGTCTGTTCGCGGAAATAAGTATTTTCCCACTGGGCCATCAAAAAGCCGATATGGGTCGCGTGTGCGCCCGCCTGGGCGCGGGCGGACGGATGAACATAGCCGGTTTGCTGCACGGCGCGCAGCACGCGCTGGCGCACCTCGGGTTTGACATAGGGGCGGTCGTTGAGGACCCGGTCGACTGTGCCGCGCGATACGCCGCACATGCGCGCCAGGGAACGGATGGTTGGTTTCATAAAGCACACCTCTCGGAATCGGATGCTTTCAGTATACCAGCATGGATACAAGTTGTCACATAAAAAAGGCACAGGGCACAGAAAAAAGCCTGCATCCGCCCGCCGCAAACCGGGCACATTCCATAAAAAACCGGCGGGGCAGGACAGCATTTTTCTGAAAAATCCGCGGATTTGTTGACTTTTTTGCCGTTTGGAAATACAATGAGCAACGATGAAAAAAGCAACAGCAAAGTTCCGAAAAATGCAAAAATTCCGGGATTTCTACGATTTGGGAGGAATCATTGTGAAGAAATTAAGAGTCGGCATCGCGGGCCTGGGCCGTCTGGGCAAGGTGCATGCAAACAATCTGGCCAATAAGATCCCGGGCGCCGAACTGGTAGCGGCCTGCTCGATCGTGCCGGCCGAACTGGAATATGCCCAGAAGGAACTGGGCGTCACCCAGGTGTATACCGATTTTAACGAAATGATCGCAACCCCGGACATTGACGCGGTGGCCATCGTCACCACCTCGTCCGAGCACTGCTGGCAGATCGCCGCAGCGCTGGATGCCGGCAAGCATGTCTTTTCCGACAAGCCTCTGGGCGTTACGCTGGAAGAGTGCCAGCTGGCCGAGCAGGCGGTCGAGCGCCATCCCGATTTGACGTTTGTACTCGGCTTCATGCGCCGCTTCGACCCGTCGTACGCCTACGCCAAGAAGAAGATCGAAGCCGGCGCCATCGGTACACCCTATCTGGTCAAGGCGACCGGCATTGACCCGGAAGCGCTGGTCGAAGGCTCCATCCGCTTTGCGCACACCTCGGGCGGCATCTTCATCGACATGGCCATCCATGACATTGACCTGATGCGCTGGTTCCTGGGCGCAGAGGCGACCGAAGTGTATGCGCTGGGTGCGACCTTTAAGCATCCGGAGTTCAAGGAAGCGGGCGACGACGAAACGGGCGTGGCCACCTATCGCTTTGCCAACGGCGCCATCGGTACCATCCATGTCGGCCGCACCGCACCTCATGGCTACCACATCGAAACCGAGATCGTGGGCACCGAAGGCTCGATTCGGGTCAGCCCGGTACCGGCCAAAAATCTGGCGGTGCTGTATGATACGAACGGTGTCGTGACCGAATGCGTCGAGAACTTCGGCGAGCGTTTTGCAGACGCTTACCGTCTGGAAATGGAGGAATTCGTCGATTGTGCCCTGACCGGACGCAAGCCGGGCGTGAGCGTGTACGACGGTACCGCCTCCACCAAGATCGGTTTTGCCACCACCGAGGCGTGGAAAAGCGGCAAGGTCGTTGCAATCTAAAGCGCCGGAATCGAGCGGTTTCCGGCATTCCCATCCCGCATAGACGCAGTATCCAAAATAAGACGAAAAAGCAAGCCTGCCGATGTGAGGCAGAGGGCAGGCTTGCTTTTTTATACGCAAAATCGGGCTGGATTCGAGAAAATACCGCCCGAAAAGAGAGAAAGGAGAAAGTACATGTTCATCTTACTGACGTTTGTGGGCTTCACCGCGCTGGTTGCCCTGATCTCCTGGTGGAAGACCCGCGAGGAAGATCTGACCAGCCAGGACGGATATTTCCTGGCCGGGCGCAGCCTGTCAGCAGGCGTGATCGCAGGCTCGCTGATGCTTACCAATCTGTCTACTGAGCAGCTCATCGGTCAGTCAGGGCAATCCTTCCGCACCAACATGGGCCCCATGGCCTGGGAGGCCACCGCATGCTTTGCGCTGATTATTTTGGCCAACGTGTTCCTGCCCAAATACCTGAAGGCAGGTCTTACCACCATTCCTGAGTTTTTGGAAAAGCGCTACGACAAAACGGTCAAGCGTATCATTTCCATCCTGTTCCTGCTGGGCTATCTGTTGACCTACCTGCCCACCGTCCTGTATTCGGGCGCCCTGGTCTTTAACCAGTTGTTCGGCATCGATACCCTGCTCGGCGTCAGCCAGTTGACCGGCGTGACGATTACCGCTCTGGCGATTGGCGTGATCGGCGCGATTTATGCCATCTTCGGCGGCCTGAAGGCGGTTGCCGTGTCGGATACCATCAACGGCATCGGCCTGATCATCGGCGGTTTTATGGTTCCGATCTTTGCGCTGGCCTTTTTGGGCAATGGCGACATCGGCGCCGGCTTCATGGACTTTGTTCAGAACCTGCCCAGTGAAAAGTTTGCCTCCCTCAATCCGGCCAATGCACAGGCACCCATGATCCCGTGGCCCATCCTGTTTACCGGCATGGTCGTCAACAACCTGTTCTACTGGTGCACCAACCAGTCGATCATCCAGCGTACATTTGGCGCGAAAAACCTCAAGGAAGCACAGAAGGGTGCAATCATCACGTCGTTCCTCAAGCTGGTGGGACCGTTCTTTATCACCATCTGCGGCCTGCTGTCCTTCCGCATGGCGCTGGCCGGCCATTACGACGACGCGACTCTGGAGGGTCTGCTGAGCAATGCCGATCTGGCATATCCGGCACTCGTTATCGAAGTCATGCCCAAGTGGCTGCTCGGTTTCTTCGCGGCCGTGCTGTTCGGCGCCATCCTGTCGTCCTTTAACTCGGCGCTCAATTCTTCGGTCACGCTGTATACACTGGATATCCATCGTCCGATTTTCAATCCCAATGCTTCCGATGCCCATTTGGTCAAAGTCGGCAAAAAATTCGGTACCGTGCTGGCTATTGTGTCGATCGGTGTAGCGCCGCTGGTGTCGTTCGCCCCCTCTGGCCTGTACGACTTCCTGCAGGAATGCTTTGGTTTCTATAATGTACCGATCATTGCGGCTGTACTGCTGGGCTTCTTCACCAAGCGTACCCCGGCCAAGGCGGTCAAGGTGTCCTTGGTTGCGCACGTCATTTTGTATGGCGCTTCCAAATTCGTCGTGCCGCGTACCGTGCATTACCTGTATGTGTTGGCTGTCTTGTTTGTCGTCAACCTGGTCATCATGGCCGTCATCACCAAGATCAGTCCGCGCGAAACCGATTTTGTGCTGGAAGATGCCGGCGCGGTCGATCTGACGCCCTGGAAGTACGCCAAGCCCATCTCGGTGCTGGCGATCATCTGCCTGATTGGTGTGTATGTGATCTTCTCGCCCATCGGCATCGGCAGCTTCAGCCAGGTGACCCTGCCCGAAGGCACGGGATTGGATTTGGCGTCGGTCATGGCGGCACTCGGCCTTCGCTAAATTTGCCCGCATCCGAACTTTCCTATAAAATGCATGAGTGCTTCCTCACGCGTACCCATGCAAAACCGCCCCGGTTTACCAAGAGAACCGGGGCGGTTTTTCTTATAGAAGAATGGCCGAGCCAACCGAGATGACCACAGCGGTAATCAAACCCGCGATGCCGATGGCAAGGCCGCTCATGGCGCCTTCGACTTCGCCGAGTTCAAGCGCGCGCGAGGTGCCGACCGCGTGCGAGGAGGTGCCGATGGCAATACCGGTTACGACCGGATGCTTGACGCCCAGCAGCTTGAGCGAGGCGGGCAGGAATACCGCGCCTACGATGCCGGTGAAGATGATAGCCAGCGACGTGACCGCCGTCAGGCCGCCCATGGACTCACTCAGTGCCACGCCGATGGGGGTAGTCACCGACTTGGGCAGGAGGGAAACGATTAACTTACCGTCCAGGCCGAACAGCTTGCCCAATCCATAAACACTGCCGATCGACACGAGCGACCCGACCAAGGCCCCGGCCAGAATGGGCAGCAGATGTTTTTTGAGCACTTCGAGCTGACGGTAGATGGGCACCGCCAGCGCAATGGTCGCTGGGGTCAGGCACAGGGTCAAAAAGCCGCTGCCTTCGTTGTATTCCTCGAGCGGGATGTCGAATACGACCAATACCACGCCCACCAGGATGCAGCCAATGAGCAGCGGGTTGGCAATCGGCGAACCGGTCTTTTCATTGATCCATTGGCCGATGGTAAAGGCAATGAGAGTCAGCGCCAGAAAAGCCGCTGGGGTGGTCAATGCTTCGCGCATTACCGGTCGCCCCCTTTCTGCGCTGCTTTGCGCTGCTGCAAGCGCAGCACCAGATGAACGGTGCCTGCCGTGGCAAACGCGGTCAAAAAGGTCGTAATCAGGCATACGGCCAAAATGGCCGCCAGTTGGCTGTGCAGTTCGGCATAGAGGCCCAAAATGCCCAGGCTGACCGGCAAAAAGAAAATGGCCATATTTTTCAGAAAAAAGTCCGCTGCATGTTCCACCTGGCGGCATTTGATGAGCCGCACACCGAGGAGGACCAAAAGCAGCATCATGCCCAGTACATTGCCGGGCAAGACCTTGCCGATTAGCACCGAAAGGACATCCCCCAGCACACAGATAGCCAGCAGGATGCCAAGCTGACGAAGATAATTCACACAAAACCCCTCCCAAACCCGCAACGCGGGAATCGTTCTTTTACCCAAAAAAGTATACGCCTTTTTGTGCAGTTTGAAAAGAGGAAATGCAGGAGATCAAACAAATTAAATTTGATTATAACAAATATGTCAAATCTTCTTGACATTATAAAGCTGATGTCGTACACTCAAAGTGTCAAAAAAATTTGACACTTTGGCGGAAAAGAACGGAGGGATCACGATGAATACCTGGATGATTTTGGGGCTGTTTTTCCTGTTTGCGCTGGCCGCTTTGGATGTAGCGCTGGTCGTTTCGGTGGGCCGGCAGGGGGATGAGCGGCGGCGGATGATTGTGCAGCGCGCGAGCAGCAACACACTGGCGGCGCTGGTCGCCTACCTGCTGTATTGTATGGTGGAAAACTTCGTGCGCGGTGCGGTGTATCATCAGGCGGCCGAGCCGATCAACCCGTTTGTCCTGCTCACCATCATCGCCATGCTTTATTTTGCAAATTTGCTCTATTATAAGCGGAAATACGGGGGCTGAATGTGGAAAATACCATTCATCAGCGGCGCAAGGAATTGGGACTCTCCCAGCAGGAACTGGCCAAACAGTGCGGCGTGACCCGCCAGACGGTCAATGCCATCGAGAACAACCGGTATGACCCCACACTCACCCTAGCATTTCAGCTGGCCCGGGTGTTGGGCACCACGGTCGATGAACTGTTTTGTCCAGAGGAAAAATAAAAAACGCGGGATATATCCCGCGTTTTTTTATTGCCGTTTGAGTTTTCGCAAAAACCAGCCGAGTTCCTCTTTGGCTTCGCCCGAAAGAATCAGGCACAGCGCATACACACCTGCACCCGCCACGATGGCACACACCAGCCGCAGCAGATTGCCGCAAGGCAGCAGTGTGCAGCAAGCGAGCGCCGCCGCGCCACACAAAATGGCGCTGCCCAGGATGCGGACAAACGAGCCGAGCGGCACACGCCACATAAAATACTTGCGCACCCGGAAAGCGGTCAGGAAGAAATAGGTCGCAAATGCAACCACCGACCCCATTGCGCCACCGGTAAAGCCCATCATATGCACAAACGCGATGCTGGATACGATCTTGACCGCCATAGCGATCGCGCAGTTGGACAGCACTGGTTTGGTGTCCTGTTCGAGTTCATAGCCCTTGTTGGCGTATTCGGTCAGGCCCATAAAGACCATCGCAAACGCGGTCATCCAGATGACCGGCGCGCCTGCATCATAGCCTTCGGCAAAGAACACCCGGCAGAAGGTGGTCGAAACCGCGGCCAGACCAAACGCTGCGGGCAGGGCCACCAGCAGATACAGCCGTACCCCGGCGCCCAGCAGCACCTTGGCTTCGTCGTGGCTGCGCTCGTTCCAGGCACGCAGCACCGCCGGATACACGCCGCGCAAGACGCCTACTGACAGCATGGTGAACACCGAGTTCGGAATGGAACTGTTGTAATAATAGATGCCGCCCGTTGCGTCGCCGAACACACCATAGATATAGAAGCGGTCAAACAGGGTTAAAAGCCCCGAACACAGGGCAACACCCATCAGCGGCACGCCATAGGCGAGCAGCTTGTTCAGCATTTGCCGGGAAGCGCGCTTGAAACGCACGACCGAAGGCATCCCGAGCGCAAACACCGCGCCCAGTGCGCCCACGCCATCGGCGATAATGTTGGCGATAAAACCGGGCGTAGGGTCGGGGAAATTGCTTTTCCCGCCCACCAGCACAATGGCGACAATCAGCTTTAAGGACGCCGACACCAGCGAAAACAAAATCGCTGGCCGTACCCGGTCGAGCTGTACCAAGGTATTGATCAGAATGGTAAACGCGGTATAGGTGCAGAACATCACCGCGCCCGGCAGAAAACGGCTGTCGCCGGTCACGGCGCCCAGCACGGCGCAGGAAGCCACGCCGACCACGCCCATGAGGATATACACAACCGTCATAGTCGACAGCAGGCCGCTTGCCTTGTCGCGTTTGAATTCCTCAGCCGCATAGCGGGTGGAGGAATTGGCCATCCAGGCCGCGACCAGCAGATAGGCAAAGTTCATGGTCTGCTGCACAAAGCCAAATGCACCTGCCGCATCCTTGGTGAAGATGTGGGTGTACAGCGACGACATGAGCAGCAGCAGTACACCTTCGAGCACCTTGGCCGGCAAAAAGAGCATGGCGTTGCGTGTCATAGTATTTTTTTCAGACATGCGCAAAGTCCCTTCTGTGAAACGATACTTATAATACAGTCTAGCATAGCGACCGGCAAATTGCAACGTACCCGTCGCAGGATGTGCGTTTTTGTGCAAAATGACCGCCCAAAAGCCATTGACAAATGCGGAAAAATTGCCTATACTCGAATATAGTTTGAATGCAAACTAAATTGCCGCACAGGGGGCTGCGCCATGCAAGACATCGGACTGCACTACTGGATGCTCATTGGACAAAGCCGGTTTCACCGGACCATATCCCGGCGAGTTTGCGCCGGGGGATTACTGCCCGGCCAGCCGAAAATTTTGGAGTTTCTCTTTACCCACGACGGCTGCACCCAAAAAGAGATCGGGCAGGGATGCGTGCTGGACAAGTCAACGGTGACCAGTCTGCTGGGCCGTATGCTGGATGCCGGTCTGGTGCGCAAGGACGCCGGAGAGGACGACAAGCGCACGGTCCGTATTTTTTTGACCGACAAAGGCCGGCAAAAAGCGGCCGAGGTATGCGCCGTGTTTGCGCAGGTGGACGCGCAGGCCTGGCAGGGCGTTAGCCCGGCCGAACAGGAACAGTTTGTGCGTATCCTGCGGCAGATTATTTTAAATTTGGAAGGAATGGAAGACGAATGAAGACCTTTATGCACCGTTATCTGTGGTTTGTGTTTGGCGTACTCCTCAACTCCTTTGGGGTCGCGCTGATCACCAAAGCTGCGCTGGGCACCTCGCCAATTTCCAGCGTGCCCTATGTACTCAGCTTTGCGTTCCCGTTTACCTTCGGGCAGATCACATTTGCGTTTAATATGCTGTTTATCATCGGACAGTTCGTATTGCTGCGTAAAGAGTTTCATCCGATTCAGTGGCTGCAAATTGCGGTCAACCTGATTTTCAGCGCCTGCATCGACGGGAGCATGAACCTGCTGACCTGGTTTGAACCCACCAATCTGGTCAGCGAGGCGATTGCGCTGCTGCTGGGCTGCGCGATTTTGGGCCTGGGCATCAGCATCGAGGTCGCACCCGATGTGCTGATGGTCCCCGGTGAAGGCGTGGTCAAAGCCATCACCCGAGTGAGTGGCAAGCGCTTTGGCTCGATCAAGATCGGGTTTGATGTTTCGCTCGTGCTGCTTGCCTGCGTGCTGTCGGTCGTGTTCCAGCATCCGCTGCAAGGCCTTGGCATTGGTACGATCGTATCGGCACTGGTTGTGGGCCGCTTTGTCAATTTCTTTAACCGTCACTTACCGCTGATTACCCGCATCGCGGGCCTGAAGCGGTGTGTCGCATAAACCTCCACCCTTTTCAACATGTACAAAACGCGCAGACGCTGCATTCGTCTGCGCGTTTTGTATGCCCGGAAAAAGATTCTCTGGTGTTCGGTGCGCAAAGCGATTATAATGAACGGGGAAGAAAAAGAAGCCGACAGGAGGATTTTATTTTGATTCAAGCTGTGATTTTTGATATGGACGGCCTGATGTTCGATACCGAGCGGGTGGCCTATGAGATGCTGCATGACATCTGCGCCCGGCACGGGCTGAACTATACCATGGACATGAAGCGGCGCATGTGCGGCGCCAACTTTGACGCCTGCACGCGGATTTTCCGCGAAGAACTGGGCATCGACGACTCGGTTTTGACCTTTGGCCAGTGCTGGACCGAGGTGCGCGAGCGCATGGAAACCGAGTTCACCACCCAGGGCATCCCGTGCAAGCCCGGGCTGAAAGAACTGCTGGACTTTCTGCAAGGGCAGGGAATCGGGGTCGCGGTCGCGTCCGGGTCCTCGGCAGCGGTCGTGCAACGATATCTGGATACGGCCGGGGTGTCCGCTTACTTTTCGGCGATCGTCGGCGGTTCGGACATCAAAAACCCCAAACCGGCGCCCGACTGCTTTTTGATGGCCGCCGAGCGCGTGGGCGCACAGCCGGCCGACTGTCTGGTGCTCGAGGATTCTGCCCGTGGGTTGCAGGCCGCGCTGCGCGCGGGGATGCACGCCATTTGGGTGCCTGATCTGGATGTGCCGGACGAGCAGACGACCGCGAAGCTGGATGCGGTGTGTGAAACGCTGCACGATGTCATCGGCTGGCTGCAAACCGCTTGCAAGGGATAAAAAAGTCCGCGAAATCGTAAGATTTCGCGGACTTTTTTGCAAAGAAAGAAGGATGTCATCCGTTGTGTTGGGGGGCTTAGCCATACACCTTGGCGATGCAGGCGCGGCACAGGTCGGTCCACTTGCGGAAGCGGCTCGGGTCGTTCTGGATGGTGTGTGTATCCTTGAGGATGATCTCAAACGCTGTGCCCTTGCCGTCCTGCATGAGCTTGGTCGTGTAGGAGCGCATTAGGTCCTCATCCCAGCCGTTGGTGATGAGCGATGGATTGGGTTTGCAGGAGAAGATGGCCTTTTTGCCGATTTGGTCGCGCATGGACGCCACATCCGCCCAGGGCGAAACCGAAATACGGCGGATGTTCGGGATGTTCAGCACATCGGGCAGCTTTTTCTCCAGATTGTCGCAGCAGCCGTAGGCCGACAGGCCGAAGTTGCTGAGCAGACGGCTTTCGTAATCGATGGCAAATTCGCGGGTCATCTCGGGCGATACCGAAACGAATTCCTGCGACTCGGCATAGGCCCACAGGTGCTTGAAGGTCAGCTTTTCGCCCGGCTTCAAATCGGGTAGGTCGTGGGTATAGCCATAGCCGCCCGTGCCGTTGTACTGGCAGCCGTTGTTCATTTCGAGCAGGCCCATATCGAGCTGCTGCTGGTACAGGTCCAGATAGCCCTTCTCCAGCACGCGCAGCAGAGCGTGCATCTGGTCGGGATAGTCGTACAGGTCATACAGCGCGTTTTCGTAGCCGCGCAGCTTGGTGTAGGTCTCCATCCAGGAGAAGGCGACATAGGTGTTGCCGCACCAGTGTACATCCAGGATATCCTCCAGCAGTTCCTGATGGATTTCCAGATCGCGCTTGGAACCTTCCTCGTCATAGATGACCTTGGGCGGCACCAGTTTGAAGGGGATTTCATCGTCCTCGATGTCGTCGTCGCTGATGAGCGGCTCGAATTCGGCCGCGGTTTCGTCAAATCGATAATCGGTGCGCCAGAACGGGTTGACCGTCGAGATGGTCGGCACATGTACCGATTCATTGGTGAAGGCGTTGTGCGCCTGCTGGCCAGCCAGTGTCCAGCCGGTGTCCGAAATGCGCTTGCGGCAGTCCCACCGCTTTTCGGCAGGCACGTCGTCGTTGATGGTTTCGGCGCGGTAGATGCGCGCGCGCAGCGTCCATTCGATTTCACGGGCCACCGGGTCTTCACTGACCAGCGTGTCCGGCGGGACGATTTCGCGCCACGCGCCTTCGGGCGAGCAGTCGATGACCGGCTGCTCGGTTTTGAGGTCATTGTGTGCATACCACAGTTTGCGGCGTTCTTCCATGACCGGCAGCTCGGCCAGTTCGGCCAGACGCTTGGCAAGGTCCTGGATTACGGATTTTTCCTTTTCGGTAATCAATACAATCAGCTCCTTGAAAGCTTTGGCTGCTGCAGGCATCGTGAAAATCCGTTTGCCGGATTTTCACGATGGCAGCCCCAAAGAAGAGAAAAGAGAAGAATAGATGCAAATTAAGCGTGTTTGGCCGATTCGGTGATGGTAATGGCCTTGATGAGGTTTTCCTCGGTGATTTCATCGCCGGTCAGTTCGCCGGTGATCAGCCCCTGGGCGATGGTGTAAATGCGGTTGGATACACCCATAATTTCGGGCATCTCGGACGAGATGACGATCACCGCCATGCCCGATTCGGCCAGATCGGCGATCAGCTTGTGGATTTCAGACTTGGAACCCACATCGATGCCGCGCGTCGGCTCATCGAGGATGAGCAGATCGGGCTCGGTGGTCAGCCATTTGCCGATGACCACTTTCTGCTGGTTGCCGCCCGATAGATAGACGATCTGCTGCTCGGACGAGGGCGACGAGATGCGCAGTTTGTCGTGATATTCGTTGTAGATGTCATAGGTGGCTTTGTCGTCGACAAAACCGCCTTTGGAAATCCAGGGCAGCTTGGCCAGGGCGATGTTTTCCCGGCAGGATTTGTCGAGCACCAGCCCCTGCTCCTTGCGGTTTTCGGTCACGAAGCCAATCTTGTTCTTGACCGCGTCCACGCTCGTGCGGATGGAAGATTTCTTGCCGTTCATGTAGATGTCCCCGGCATCCGGCCGCCGCACGCCGAAAATGGTTTCCATGATTTCCGACCGGCCTGCGCCGACCAGACCATAGAAGCCGACCACTTCCCGGCGGCGTACGTGGAAGGAAATGTCCTTGTACACCCCGCGCAGCGACAGATTTTCGACGCGCAGCACTTCCTCGCCTGGCTCGGCCTGGCATTTGTGGAAGTAACCGTCCAGCGTGCGGCCGATCATGGCCTGCACGATGTCGTCCAGACCGATCTCCTTGGTGACAAACTGGCCGGTCGGCTGACCGTCGCGGAAGACGAGCACCCGGTCGCTGATCTCAAAAATTTCATCCATCTTGTGGCTGATGTAGACGATGCCGACGCCCTCGGCCTTGAGGGTGCGGATGATCTCGAACAGATAGTTCTTTTCGCGCTCGGTCAGCGACGAGGTCGGCTCGTCCAGGATGAGCACCTTGGCGCCCAGGGCGATGCCGCGCGCGATCTCGACCATTTGCTGCTGGGCGATGGGCAGCGTGGAAATGACATCCTTGGGACTGGCCGGGCAGCCGAGCTTGTCGAGCACGGCCTGCGCGTCGCTGTATAGCTTTTTCCAGTCTACGCGGCCATGCTTCATGGGCAGCGAGCCCAGATAGATATTTTCGGCGACACTCAAATCCATGACCAGCGAAAGCTCCTGGAAGATGAGCACAATGCCGTCTTTTTTGGCGTCGTTCGGGTTGGTGTAGCGCACCGGCTTGCCCTGATAGAGGATTTCCCCCGAATCGGGGTCGGGCTGGTAAACGCCGGACAGGCATTTCATCAGCGTGGACTTGCCCGCACCGTTTTCGCCGCACAGCGCCAGCACTTCGCCGTAGCGCAAATCCAGGCAGGCGCCGTTGAGCGCCTTGACACCTGGAAAGCTTTTGTTGATGTTCTGCATTTGCAGCACAAATTCGTTCTTACTCATGGTTCATCCACCGACTCCTTGTATGGGGATTCCGGGACCGGGCAATCTGTGCCGATTACCACGGTTCGATGTTCAGCGAATCGAGATTGTCAGCTGTTGCAACCGGGGTTTCCATGAAGTTGTCGAACTCGGCGATCTCTTCGCCCTTGGCGATGCGGACAGCATAATCCAGAGCGGTCTGTGCGTCGATGATCGGGGACTGCATCGCAGTTGCGCGCAGCTTGCCGCTTTCGATGTAGGTCAGGGTGTTGTAGTCGCCGCAGGCAGCTGCATAGACCTTGATGTCGGTGCGTCCGGCTGCGTCCATGGCGTTGATGGCGCCGATGGCGATGTTGTCATCCATGCAGAAGACCGCGTCAACCGAGCCTTCGGGATACTTGACCAGATAGTTTTCCATGACCTGCTGTGCCTTTTCACGGTTGCCGTCCGAAATCTGGGACTCGAGCACTTCGATGTTGGTGCCTTCGATGGCTTCATCCAGGCCCTGGCGGCGTTCGGCCGAGGTCGAATAACCGGCCTGACCGTCGATGTACAGGATCTTGGCGTCGGTGCCGATGTCTTCGATCATCTGCTCGGCGGTCTGCTTGCCTTCGAGCACGTTGGACGGGCCGACATAGCATTCGAGGTATTCCTTACCGCTCTCTTCGACGTTGGTGTTCGCGCTCATGACCGGGATGCCAGCGGCATTGATCTGACGCACCATCGCAACGCCCGATTCCGAGTTGGTCGGCCACAGGACGATGACGTCACAGTTCATACCGATCAGGTCCTGCACCTGGTTTTGCTGCTTGGTCACGTCGCCGACCGGGTCGAGAAGCTTGAGGTCCACGCCCAGCGTTTTGGCGTATTCTTCGGCTGCCGAATAGTAAGCCGTCTGATACGGGTCCGCGCCCGCGTTGTTGACCGTCATGCCGATGACGATGTCACCGTTTGCGGCACCGCCGCCGCTGCCGGCTGCGCTGCTGTCGCCGCTTGAACTGCCGCAAGCGGTCAAACTCAGAGCCATTGCACCTACACACAACATCGATACCAATCTCTTTTTACGCATTTTCTTTTCCTCCTTAAATTTGTTTATGCATTGGTCAGGCTGGCCTTTTTGCGGCGGTCGGTCAGTACCTTGTCGAGGTACAGGACGCCGATCATAATCAGGCCGGTGACCAGGGTCGATACATAAGTCTGCACATTGAGCAGATTCATCACATTGGACACAATGCCCAGAATCAGGACGCCGCCGCAGGTGTACCAGATGTTGCCGAAGCCGCCGGTCAGCTTGCTGCCGCCCAAAACAACGGCGGCGATGACCAGCATGTGCATATCCGGCCAGCCCAGCGGGGGAGAGGATGCGCCGCTTTGCGCCGCGTACAGGACGCCGCCCAGTGCGCCGGTAAATCCGCAGATGACAAAGTTGATAAAGGTGGTGCGGGTCACGTTGATGCCCGCATTGAAGGCTGCGTTGGCGTTGCCGCCGGTGGCGTAGGTGTTGCGGCCGTGACTGGTGTAGCGCAGCACATAATGGGCCAGGCACAGCATCACGATAAACAGGATGCTGATATAGGTCAGGTTGCCGATGCGGCCCAGACCGATCTCAATAAAGACCGGGTCGGTGGCCAGAATGGATTGCTCCTGGCTGTACAGATAGGACAGCGAGCGGCAGCCGAGCATGAGGGCCAAGGTTACGACAAAAGCGTTGATGCCCGCCTTGGCGACCAGAAAACCGTTGATCGCGCCCACAACGATGCCCACCAGCAGGGAAATCAGAATGGCCGGCACCAGACCGAGCGAAGATTGCAGCCCGCAGGACAGCGCAGCGGTCAGCGAGATGAGCGTACACAGCGACATATCGAAATAGCCGTTGATGATGACGAACGTCATGCCAATGGCCATGATGCCCTTGATGGCGTTCTGGTTTAAGACGTTTAACAGGTTGCGTACCGTCAAAAAGTCGGGCACAAAGATGGCTGCCAGCACCAGGATGACCACCAGAATGGGCACCACAGTATTGCGTTCCAAAAATGTTCTGAAATTTTTTCCGTTCATGACAGCGCCTTCTTTCTCGCGGCTCGAATGGCCATCCAAACAGCCAGCAGGATGATGATGCACTGGGCCAGCCATTGCAGGTAATAGGGCAGTCCCAAGATGACGAATCCGTTTTTCAGGATGCCGATGATGGCTACACCGATGAAGGTTTTCACAATGTTGCCGCTGCCGCCGTTCAGGCTCGCACCGCCCAGGATAACGCCGGTGATAACGTCAAATTCATAGCTTTGGCCAATGGTGGTCTGGGCCGCGCCGCCGCGCGAACACAGCAGGATGGCGCCAATGGCCGTGGAAAGACCGGACAGGATAAAGGTGTTGAAGATGACCCGCTTGTCGTTGATGCCGCTGTACCGGCAAGCCTGGTCGTTGGAACCGACCGCCAAAACATGGTGGCCAAATACGGTCTTATTCAGCAGGATCGCATAGGCTGCAATGACGATCACCATGATGATGGTGACATAGGGGATCGGGCCCAGGCTGCCCTTGCCGATCTGCCCGAACCAGACGTTTTGGTCTTTGAGCATGACCGACGAGCCGCCGGTATACATCAGGGTCAGGGCCTGCAAAACATTCATCATGCCCAAGGTGACGATCATGGAGTTGAGCCGCAGGTAGCCAACGAGGAATCCGCAGACCATACCCGAAGCAATGCCGACGAGGAACGTCACCAGAATCGCCGGAATGGGACCGATCTTATCGTGCAGGTCGATGCACATGCAGCAGCACAAACTGAGCAGCGAACCGACGGACAGGTCGAAGTTGCCGCCGATGATGACAAAGCTCATGCCGCAGCCCATCACGGCAATCGTGGCCACCTGCCGCAAGATCAGTACGGCATTTTCGCCGGTACGAAAATTGGCAGACAGAAGTGCAAAAATCAGGTATACTAAAATCATGGCGCCCGCAATGGCCCAGTTTTTCGCGGTCTGCGTGATGCACTCCTTTCTGGATATACTCATTTGCGTGATCCTTCCTTTCTTCATTCTCTCGGATTATTTCATGCCGCGCAGCGTCGCGCGCAAACTGCATGCGGCTTGAAAACTTATTGATATTGCTTTTTTGGAAGCAACCCTGTCGGGAACAAGGATTCACTATTCTTGCTTCTTTAAAATAACGACATCTTGCGTCTTTCAACCAAGCGGTTTCTTTATTTTTCTTGTATTTGTTATCATCTTGCACATTTATTCTAGCATTAAGGTTTTGTTTTTGGGTAGAATAGAACAAAACGAAAATTAGCACAAAACGCAACTGTTTTATTTTGCTCTATGCAATTTATCTAAATTGTTATTTTCTTTTTGTTCCTTCTGCTGATTTGAAAATTGTTTATCGATTTTGTCTTTCTTTCTGGCCGGGCTGCGGTACAATATAGAAAAGAATCCATGTCCCCCAAATGCCGCCCGGACAGAAAGGAGCCCCTCCCATGCCAACCGTATACATCGACCGCACCAAACCGGATGCGTCCGGTATCACCCTGCTGTGTGAATCGGAATCGCCCGAGCCGTCGCCCGCGGCGTTGCCACACTGCCATTCTTTTTTCGAGGTGACACTGGTTGTGCGGGGAAGCTGCAAAGTCTTTACGAGCCGGCATCATATCCTGCTCATTCCGGGCGACCTGCTGCTCTTTCCGCCCGACCGGCTGCATGCCTGCCTTCCGCAAAAGGGGGCGCAGATTTGCTCTTGTCAGTTTGAATCTCATCTCATTCCCCGCACCCTGATGCAGAATACCGGCTATTGGGACATGCCGCAGGCGTCTGCGGCGCACAAGCGGCTGCACGATCTGCAAGCCTTTGCATCGAGCGAAGTGCCGCTGCTCAAGCGGCGCACTTTCTCCGATTCGGATGCTCCAAACCCGCCGGACATCATGCACTTAGCGCGCGCGGAATTTACTAGGCTCCATGAAATCCTGCAAAACATCGCTTCCGAACAAGAAGAACGCTGCTGCGGGTTTGAAGAAATGAAACGGCTGCGTTTGCAGGAATTGCTGATTTTAATTCGCCGCATCCAGCTCAGTCAGTTGCAGCCAGCCGGGGAGCAGACATCGTGGAAGGAAGACATGGTCGGCGAGGTGCTGACCCAGATCGATCAAAACCTGGCACAGGGCATCGATTTTGAAGCCATTGCGCACAGCAAAGGCGTGACCCTCAGTTATTTCCGTGCGATTTTCAAAGAGATCACCGGCATGTCGCCCACCGATTACTTGGGCCGCATCCGCATCTTGCGCGCGCTCGAACTGCTGCAAACCTGTGATGCGCCGGTGTCCGAAATCGGCCGTAAGGTCGGCATCTGCGATGCCAACTATTTTTCCCGCCTCTTTAAAAAGGTCACGGGATATCCCCCGCGCTATTTTAAGGCCATTCCCGAGCGGCCAGATGAGCCGCAGTCCGAATAATCCCGCTTTCGAAACAGGAGTTTTGTCATGAAGAATTATGAAATCGGCGTATTGCCTGCCTCTACCTGGTTTTTCTTTTCGCCCACCGAGGACACCAAAAAACTGTTTTATTACCACACCATGTGCGGTCACTTTTTCTGCACCAAGGATTATTACATCAAACGAAAAACCTTCCCGGTGCTCCTGCTGGTCTATGTGCAGCACGGCGAGTTTTATCTGGAACTGGAGGATGGTCATTATACGGCGCAAGCCGGACAAATCGCCTTTTTTGACTGTCGTCAGCCGCATTATTATCACGGTTCGGACGATCTGGAGTTTTATTATCTGCATTTTGACGGCCCGCAGGCCTCCGAACTTTGCCGGTACATCAACCAGAACAGCGGCGTGGTGATCGATGGGGAAAACAACGATACTATTCTGAAAATCCTGGATGAGATGATCCTTTTTTACCAGAATGGCGGCAATGAAAGCATTTTTACAACTTCGGCTCGCATCTACCGTCTGCTTATGCTGCTCAATTCTCCCATTATTTCGCCGCGCCTGAAGAAAAACGACGATTCCCTCATCCGTGCGGTCAGCTATATCCGCAGCAATGTTGGAAAACGCATTTCGTTACAGGAACTGGCCGATGTGGCTGGACTGAGCGTCTATTACTTCTCCCATCTGTTCAAAGAGATGACCGGGCAGTCGCCCACCGAGTTTGTCATCAATTCCCGCATCGACCAGGCCAAGGCACTGCTGCTGACGAGCGACCTGTCTGTCGCTGAGGTATCCCGGCAGGTGGGGTATCCGAATAGCAGCAATTTGATTTCGCTGTTTGCCAAACGGGTCGGCTGTTCGCCAGCACAATTCCGCAAGGAAAATCGGGCCTCGTTCAGCGACCAAGCCCGGCTGGGACAGCCTGCGGCCTTTATCCGCGCAGGCGACCGGTTGTAAACATAAGAAAAGCCCGGAAGAGCATCCATAGGGATGCCCATCCGGGCTTTTGTATTGTTGGAATCAAGAAATTTGAAAAAGGTATGCAATCAGCGGTCGCCGTTGAATTCGTGGACCGCATCGATCATGGCGACGATATTCTCCACCGGCGTGCCGCACTGCACGATGTGGATGGAGTTGAAGATATAGCCGCCGTCGGGTGCGAAGATTTCCAGGCGCTCGAGCACCTGCTTGCGGACCTCTTCGGGCGTGCCGAAGGGCAGAATCTGCTGTGTATCGATGCCGCCGCCCCAGAAGGTGATGTCCTTGCCATAGGCTTCCTTCAGGTGCTTGGCATCCATGCCGGCTGCCGAGCACTGAACCGGGTTGAGCGCATCAAAGCCAGCCTCGATGAACAACGGGATGATCGGGTCGACTGCGCCGCAGCTGTGCTTGAGGGTCTTCCAGCTGGTGTTGGCATGAATCCAGTCGTTGATCTTCTTGTAATACGGCAGATAGAACGTCCGGAACTGGTCAACCGAGCAGAACTGAGCGCGCTGTGTGCCGAAATCGGTGCCGCAGATGAACGCTACATCGATCAGGTCGCCGACAGCATCGTGGTACTTCTTGAGATTTTCGATGGCAATATCGGTCTGTGCCTCGAAGATTTCATGTACATAGTCCGGGTAGAGCAGCGGCGCCATGTACCAATCCTCGATCGTGCGGATGCCCTTGGGCTTGAGAAGGCCGGGACCGGGGATTTCCGAGGCATCGCCCAGACCCATGCCGCCAAAGGAAGCGGTCACTGCGCGGCCGGTTTTGGACAGTTCACGTGCACGGTCGGCAAAGAACTTGAGCTGTTTGTCCGGAACCGGGCCGTATTCCTCGATGTTGTCGTGGAAATCCAAGTCATCCTCGTCGACTTCTTCCTTCTGCCGGATGATGTTGTCAAAGTAGTAGCCGTCCTTGGGCATATGGCCGCTCGGCTCCGCCGTGCGGTCGCCCTGCGGATACAGCAGCCAGCCACCCGAGCCGTCCGAATCGACCTCGAACTTTTCGGGCACCAATACGGTGTGGCCGAAGTAATCCCATTCTTTCCAGCCTTCGTAGGGGAACCCGAACGAGCAGGCATATCCGTTGATGCCTTCCAGGTCTACGCCGATGGCTTCCTGCAAATCGGGTTCGATGACGCCGGTCATAGTGGAAACTTCGGAAATTTTGACCGGATGCTTTTCCAGTCCGTAATATTCGCGCAGCGCTTCTACGCAGGTCACGTGCATGCACGAGCAGGTGTGACCGCCAAAGTCAAGCGGCACCTTGTCCGGCTGCTGGTGGTTGAGCGCTGCTAAAACACGTTCTTTCGATGTCATAGTGCTTGCCTCCTCTGGTATGTTGGAGCACGCTCCCCCGATGCTACGCATGGGGGAGCGGGAAATAATCTTTTAGAACTGCGCGTACTTGGCAACGTGTGCCTTGGTGACTTCGGCCGACTTCTTGACGTTCTCTTCCTGGTCCATTTCGTAATATTCCGGACGGAAGATTTCGATCGTGCAGCAATCGCCGTCAAAGCCGATCTTTTTCAGGGTGTCTGCATAGCGGGCATGCGGCAGGCAATCACCTTCCGCATCCGGCCACATACGCTTTTCGTCGTTGTTGTAGTAGCTGCCGCAGGGCAGGTCTTCGGTGCCGTTGAGGTGCCAGACAAAGATCTTCTTGCCGTCTGCCTTTTCCAGGGTGTCCCAACCGGAACCCATAGCGTAGAAGTGGTACTGGTCGAGCGTAACACCGACCATCGGGCTGCCGACAGCTTCCACGATCGCATAAGCATCTTCGAAGCGGTTGATAGTCATGACCGGTTCGCCGCAGAACTCCAGGCTCAGCTTGATGCCGTGCGGCTCGCACTTTTTGACCATTTCCTTCAAAACAGCAACCGCATCGTCGCGGATTTCCTTGCGGGTCGGGGTCAGGCCGCGTTCCTTCATGTCCTTGCTGGGTACAACGACGATCATCTTGCAGCCCAGGATGTTGCAGCGGCGGATGATCTCATCCAGCTCTGCCATGACGGCATCCTTTTCTTCCTGCGTCTGCTTCATGTTGAAGAAGCACAGCGCATTGTAGGACAGCATTTTCAGATGATGCTCCTGGAACCACTTGCCCATCTCTTCGAGCGTGATCTTGCCAGCTTCCAGATCGCGGTTTAAGCATTCGGACTGGATATCAATAAAGTCAAACCCGTACTTTTCACAGTATTCCAGGTCTTTCATGACAGAGTGGTCTTTGCAAAAACGATCGTTTGCTTCGTTAAAACCGATTTTCATAGTAAATAGGACTCCTTTTATAAAAAATATTAAAGTTGCTTTTTGGAAAGACTTCGAGTGTTCCGGGACCACGGCAGGACCGCTTCCCGGAACACCCAGAAGAAAAGGAAGAGAGAGATTATCTTTATGCACGCTTGGCGTTCTTGCGCATATCGAGAACAACCGAGCCAACGATGATGATGCCCTTGACGATGTTGGTCATGTTATCGTCGACCTTCAGCATAACCAGACCATTGTTGATAACGCCGAGGATCAGGATACCAGCCAGAACACCGGATACACGGCAGATACCGCCGGTATGGGAGGTGCCGCCGACCGTTGCAGCAGCGATGGCGTCCAGTTCGTAGTTCAGGCCCGAATTTGCCGGGTCAGCCGAACCGGCACGGCCAGCCAGCAGCATGCCGGCGATGGCTGCACACAGCGAGCACCATACATAAACCAGAATCAGGTTCTTTTCTACGTTGATACCAGCCACGCGTGCGGCCTGGTCGTTGCCGCCGATGGCGTAAACATTTTTGCCGAAGCGGGTCTGGGTCAGCAGGAACGCCGAAATGGCGAACATGACAAAGAATACAAGGATGATGACCGGGAACACGCCGCCGATGCGATAGGAACCGAGGAAACGGAAATCTTCCGACAGGTTGGAAACCGGGCGGTTGGTGTACATTTTCGCACCTGCACGGCAGATGAGCTGTGCACCCAGGGTTGCGATGAACGGCGGGATTTTGGTGTAAGCGATGATCGCACCGTAGATGGCGCCGATGCCAGCGCCGAGTGCCAGACCGATCAGGATAACGACTGGAGCGGGCAGGGGGCCAACGCCCGGCAGGATAGCATTTGCGTAGTCAGCCGGCTGCACAAGCGAAGCGGTGATACAGGCGACGAGCGCCGCGGATGCGCCGATCGTCAGGTCGATGCCCTTGGACAGGATGGCGAACATAACGCCGAAGGCCATGATGCCCTTAACGGCTTCGCCGGAGAGCAGGGTCAAAAGGTTGCCAACCGAGAAGAAGGTAGGCTGCGCGATACTCATGATGATGACCAGCGCGATCAGCACCAGCCAGATCGAGTTCTGCGACAGGAATTTCTTTTTATCAAATGTTTTCTGCATACCGTATACCCCTCTTTCTTATTGCTTTTCGGCAGCGGGCTGATAAGGAACCTCGCTGGTAGCATATTTCAGGATGAGTTCGCTCGAGAAGTCCTTGCGGTCGACGATCGCGGTCATCGTGCCTTCGTGCATGACGACGATGCGGTCGGACATACCCGTGACTTCGGGCAATTCGCTGGAGATCATGATGATGGCTTTGCCTTCGCCCGCCAGCTTGGTGATGAGCGAATGGATTTCAGCCTTTGCGCCTACGTCGATGCCGCGGGTCGGTTCGTCGACGATCAGGATATCCGGATTGGTCAGCAGCCACCGGCCGACCAGCACTTTCTGCTGGTTGCCGCCCGACAGGTTCTGGATGGGCGTGTCGATGGTCGGTGTTTTGGTGTTGAGCTTCTTTACATATTCCTCGGTATCCGCGCGCATCTTCTTGTGGTCGAGCGGGAATCCGTATTTTTTCAGGTTTGCCAGCACGGTATTGTCCTTGACGCTCAGCAGGCCGACAATGCCGTTGCCGCGCCGGTCTTCGGTGAGCAATCCAATCTTGTTGGCGATTGCGTCCTCCGGCGACTTGATATGCAGTTCTTTTCCGTCCTTATAAATCTTACCGCCGGTGATCTGACGCATGCCGAAAATGGCTTCAGCCGTTTCGGTACGGCCCGCGCCGACCAGACCTGCCATACCCAGGATTTCGCCCCGGTGCAGCTCAAACGAGACGTTTTTGACCGCTCGTCCAGCGGACAGATTTTCAACTTTCAAAATGGTATCGCCGATCGGGCAGTCCACCTTGGGGAACATGTCGGTCACTTCGCGGCCGACCATCAGCTGGATGACCTTGTCGACGTTCAGGTTTTCCGCGCGGTCGGTGGCAATGTACTCGCCGTCACGATACACCGTGATGTCGTCCGAAATGCGGAAGATTTCGTCCATCTTGTGGGAGATATAAATGATGGCTACGTTTTTGGATTTGAGTTCTGCGATGATGCGGAACAGATGCTCTACTTCGGCATCGGTCAGCGACGAAGTCGGTTCGTCCATGATAACGATGCGGCTGTCATACGAAACCGCCTTGGCGATTTCGACCATCTGCATTTTGGCAACCGTGAGATTGCCCATCTTTTCGTCCGGGTCCACATCCAGATTCAGCTTCTGGAACAGCTCGATGCTGTCCTGGCGCATCTTCTTGTGGTCGACGATCAGACCCTTGCGGGGCGCGCGGCCCAGCCAGAGATTTTCACATACACTGCGCTCGGGCACCGGTGAAAGTTCCTGATGAATCATAGAAATACCGGAACTCAGTGCTTCCAGCGTGTTTTTAAAATGAATTTCTTTGCCTTCAAAAACGATCTTACCCGAGGTGGGCGGATGAATGCCGATCAGGCATTTCATCAGGGTCGATTTGCCTGCACCGTTTTCGCCCATCAGGGTGTGTACGGTACCGGGACGCACCTTCAGCTGCACGCCCTTCAGCGCACGCACACCGGGGAAATCCTTGACGATATCGGTCATCTCCAGGATATACTCTTGACTCACTGTTCTTCCCCCCAATTTTATTTGAGTTTGGTTTAGGAAAGGGACATCGCTTGCAATGCCCCTTTCCCTTCTGCTTATTCGTAATCTGCTACGTTGTCCGGGGTAACGGGTTCGAACGGTACCCAGCAAATGTTGCCGGTTTCGTCGGTTTCATAATCGGTGCCGTCGTTGATGGCCTTGCCTTCGATCAGGTTTGCAGCAGCCTTTACAGCGCCGTAGCCCTGGCCGTTTGCATCCTGGAATACGGTCATTGCCAGCGTGCCGTCCTTGATGGCCTGTACGCCGTCAACCGTTGCGTCGATACCAACGATCGGGATGGAAGTCGGGTCCATGCCCTTTGCCTTCATCGCTTCCACAGCACCCAGTGCCATTGCGTCGTTGTTGGCGATGATGCAGTCAAACTCGGTGGTGCCCAGCAGCGGGGAGATCATATCCATTGCAGTTGCGCGGTCATACTCTGCAACCAGCGGAGCAGCAGCTTCGATCGGATTCAGGCCTGCGTCCTTCATCGCCTGGATAACCGATGCCGAACGCTGTTCGGTATGTACCAGACCCAGGGTGCCCTGAAGCATGATGTAACGAACATCGGTCTTGCCCTGTTCCTTAAAGTAGTTGGCCAGGAATTCGCCCTGGTAACCGCCGGACTGATTTTCGTCGGATACAACCGCTGCGGACTTGCCAGCTTCCAGTACGCTGCTGTCAGCCGGAACGCGGTTTACGAAAACAACCTTCATGTCGCCAGCAGCTTCGATGCACTGCTGAGCGGTTTCTGCGTCAACCAGGTTTACCAGAACAGCATCGTCGCCTGCATTGCGAGCAGCTTCGATGAACTGGATCATCTCGCCGGTGTCGTTCTGTGCGTCCTGGGTCGACAGCTTAACGCCCAGTTCGTCAGCGGCGCTCTTTGCACCAGCTTCCAGCGTGCTCAGGAACTCATCGCGCAGCGACATAATCAGCGTCATGCTGTAACCATCGCTGTCACCGCTAGCAGCTGCGCTGCCCTGCTGTGCGCTGTCGCCGCCGCAACCGGTCAACATGGTTGCCATCAATGCGGTGGCAGCCAGCCCTGCAAGAAATCGTCTTTTCATGTTTTCTCCCTCTACTTTCTTTGCATTTTTCAAGTGCCGTGCACGTTCACATTTTGTGAAAAGCACGTTTTACTTGACCTGATTTAGTTTTATCGCATATTCTCCGCCCCGTCAACCGCGTTTTTGCGTTTTCCACATTATAAACAATCAGATTTGCTGGTTTTTCAGCATGTTGTCTACACAAAATTGTGATTCTGGCATATTTGTGCGATGGATGGCAGGGCTGGTTATGCAAAAACACCTATATTTCCGTGGCAAGGGGGTGCTCGCTTGTGCAATTCCAACGGTTTTGACCGGGAAGTGCGCCCGATGCGCATTGGTTTTTTTCACCGTGTTTTCGGGACGCTATCCTTATTTTCTTCTGTTTCTTGCGGGGAAATCAGAATCTTTTTTGGGACTTGCCTCGAAAAGTTTACATTTAGATTAAATTTTAGAATCTGTACACGAGCACAATTTAATAAATAGCGCGTTTTTGCAATAAAACTGGACTTTTTTAAGAAAGTGTGGTATGCTCTGGATAAATCATCGGAGGATTCCTCATTCCAAAGCAATCGAGGTGCGCCAAATGGCTATCACAATCAATCAAATTGCGGAACTGTGCGGTGTTTCTCGCGGCACAGTCGATCGCGCACTCCATAATAAAGGAAATGTGCGCCCCGCGGTGGCGGCGCAAATCAAAAAAGTGGCGGCCGAATACGGCTATACACCCAACCGGGCCGGCCTGGCGCTTTCGCGCGCCGCGCATCCCATCCGCCTGGGCGTGGTGCTGCACTCGGTGCAGAACAGTTTTGTGCAAAGCCTGCTCGAGTGCTGCCGCCGCGAAGCGCAGCGGCTGAGTGTGTTCAGCACCGAAATTATCTTTCGGCTGTCCCGGACACTGGACCCGGTGGAACAGGTGCGCATGGTGGATGACTTGGTCTGCAACCATAAGGTCGATGGCCTGGCCATCATGCCGCTGCACAGTTTTATGGTCGAAAACCGCCTGAATGAGTTGGCAGAGACCCAATCGCTGCCCATTATCACGTTCAATACCGATCTGCCCAATAGCCGCCGTATCTGCTACGTCGGACAGGACAGTACAGCGGCCGGCCGGACGGCCGCGGCGCTGATGCGGCTGGCGACCGGCGGCCACGGTCTGATTTCCCCGATCGTCGGCCCTTCGGAAAACCATAGCGCATATACCGACCGCCTGCGCGGTTTCCAGCTGGAATTGTGCTCGACACCGTCGGACATGCAGTTCCTGCTCACCCGTGCCGAACGGGATGATGACGATGAATGCACCTATGACGCGACCATGCAGCTGCTGCGCACCCATCCGGACATTGCGGGCATTTATGCAATCACGTCGGGGTATACCGGCGCCTGCCGGGCGCTCATCGACACCGGACTTGCGGGCAAAGTGCATCTCATCCTGCACGATGAGATTGCGTCCAACCTGCAATATGTGCGCGATGGAGTGATCGATTTTGTCATCGGACAAGATGCCGAAGTACAGGGGACCCTGCCCATGCAGCTGCTCTCGGACCTCATCCATCTGCGCCGCAAACCGGAAAAAGAGTTATATCATACCGATATCCGTGTGCTGTTCCGCCACAACATTGACAATCTGCTGTGATGGAAATGGAGCCCTGGATGCGCGGTGCATCCCTTGACAGCGCGGTCCATCTGTTTGATGGTCCCCACGAAAGCGACACCATGCCGCCTTTGTTTTTTCAGGAACTGCCGGCAGCCAACCGAATGGTGATCGTATGGTGCGGCGAGGTGACCTTCTACGCGGGAACGGTTGCCTATACCGTGCATGCCGACGATTTATTGATTCTGCCGGTGCAGTTATGCCATGCGCTATTTCCCGGTCCGGGTGCGCAATGGACCCTTCTGGAATTTTTACCCCAGCATGCGGAAAACACCCTGCATGACTGCCAGCTGTATTCCTTTCATTCGCAGCCACTCATTCGGTCCATGCTGGAGATGATGCGCACCCCGCAGCTGCTGCAATCCTCGCGGGTGCAGATGCTCGAGGCATTGCTGCTGCAACTGAGCCTGTCCCCGCACATTGCGTTCCACAACGCGGCGCCGGACACGTTGCCGCTGCAAATTTTAGCGTACTTAAACGAACATTTTCGGGAAGACCTGTCCTTGCAGGAGTTGTCTGCCCGGTTTCATATCAGCCCAAGCCATATGATTCATATTTTCAATCCCTTGTTTGAACTGTCGCCTATGCAATATGTCATCCAGCGGCGCATTGGAGAGGCGCAGCATTTGCTGCTCACGACCGATTGCAGTGCGAGCGAAATCGCAGGCGAGGTCGGCATCCCCAACCGCAACCATTTTTACAGCACGTTCAAACGCTTTGTCGGTTTGACGCCCAGCGCTTACCGTGCGCATTTTCGGCGCCTTCCTGTGCAGGAAGAATCATCCTGAAAACAGAAAAAGCGGCGCGAAAATCGCGCCGTTTCTTTTTGAAATGCAAAAAACCTCGCAGTTTCAAACTGCGAGGTTTTTCTGGCGGAGAAAGAGGGATTTGAATTCCAAATATGTATTTTTATAGGTATTATCTCGTTGTATAGTGTTTGTTTTGTCCGGGATTCGGAATATATTCGCACAATAAATCCATAGAGTCCATG